>JAGHST010000015.1 GCA_018065695.1 Candidatus Cacconaster caballi
TCCAGCGGGAACCCGCGCTTCTCTTTTGCAAGAGCCACGAAGGACTTCACTTTCTCTCTGTCAATATCGTCAAGAGTTGCCGTCCTGTGCAGGGAGGCATCCCAAGGCAGGAATCTCAGATATTCATTGTCCTCAAGAAAACGAATCAGGGAAGAATAGACAGATGTCCGGAGCTCTTCAAAATCATTGAACCCCTTTCGTATAAGCTGCTCCTCAACTCTCTTTATGAATTTCGCTTCTTTCGGATTGCGTTCAGCACATCGCTTGACAAAAATAATACGATGGTTGCCTTGCTCGGTAGCCTTGTCAAACTCCCTTTCCGTGGGCGAAACCCCATCTGCATCCTCATAGCCGTACTCCTGGCCGAAGATTCCAAGGTAAATTTCACTCTGAGCCGCTTCTGCCAAGTATGCCTCCGGAGCCGACAGATTGATGGCCGGCAGCTCTTCAAATATGAACGGTTCAAAGAACCTGCGGAGCAAAGCATCCTCACGAATATATTTTGCCAGAGCCTTCCTTTCCTCGGAAAACTCCTTCTGAACGCTGCTTATGAAAACTCGTACCATCTATTCTCCTCCTTCATTTTTCTCCGGCATACGTATGAGTTCCTCAACACCTACGCCCAGACATTGCGCAATTTCAATAACTGTCTCAAGTGATGGCTGAACGGCATTAGAACACCATTTGGATACGGTGGTGCGGTCTTTTCCAAGTTGCTGGGCCAACCAGATTCCTGTCTTGTTCTTCTCGGCCAGAACGACCTTGAGTCTATTCAATTGTTTCTTCGCCATTGTATTTTTCAGTTGAGCACACACAAAGTTAATAAAACTCCTCACATAATGCGAATTGTTACGCCAATAATGTGAATATTTCGCCACATAGAACCACCCACGAACGCTGAAAGTATCACCAAGTCTCGCAATTTTCACATAATAAAAAAAGCCTACAGCTGAGGCTTTTGTTTTTGATTGAGACGTTGAAAGTGAAACGATGCGGAGCATCGCGAGTTCGAGTCTCGTTTTCCGCTCTAAATTTTGAAAGGTGACCTTCAGGCCACCTTTCATTGTTATTAAGCTATGTATATTACGGGCTCAGCAAACCGTTTGGAATTCCTTGAGGAAACGGATGTCGTTTTCGAAGTAGTGGCGTAGGTCCTTTACCTGCCACTTCAGCATAGCGATACGCTCTATACCCATTCCGAAGGCAAAACCGCTATAGACTTCAGGATCTATGCCGGATGCTCTGAGAACGTTAGGGTCCACCATTCCGCAGCCGAGAATCTCAAGCCATCCCGTGCCCTTGCAGATATTGCATCCCTTGCCGTGGCAGATGTTGCAGCTTACGTCAACCTCAGCGGAAGGCTCGGTGAACGGGAAATACGAAGGCCTCATACGTATTTGTGTCTCAGGACCGAACATTTCACGGGCGAAGAGAAGAATTGCCTGTTTGAGATCCGCGAAAGAGACGCCCTTGTCTATATAGAGGCCTTCCACCTGATGGAAAATGCAATGAGCGCGGGCGCTGATGGCTTCGTTGCGGAATACACGGCCCGGGCATATCACACGAATAGGCAACTGTGAAGATTCCATCGTGCGTACCTGTACTGAAGACGTGTGGGTACGCAGAAGAATAGGGTTCTCACCCTCGGGACGCACGAAGAACGTGTCCTGCATATCGCGGGCAGGATGTTCCGGCGGGAAATTGAGCGCGCCGAACACATGCCAGTCATCTTCGATTTCCGGACCTTCAGCTACCGAGTATCCGAACTTTCTGAAGATTGAGATTATTTCTTCACGCGTTATGGAGATAGGGTGGCGGCCACCGAGTTCCATACGGTCTCCCGGCTTGGTGAGGTCGAATGAGGCATTCCCGCCATCAGCTATCTCGGACAAGGCAGCCCTCATCTCTTCAATTTTTGCCTGAGCCGCGTTTTTAAGAGCATTGAGCTTCTGTCCGAATTCTCTCTTCTGATCCGGTGAAACACCTCTGAATTCGTCGAAAAGCTGGGTTATTTCGCCTTTCTTGCCAAGCCATTTGACTCTGAGCTCTTCTATTTCCTGCTCCCTGGCTGCCTTCAACCCGGCCAATGTGGCCATCATCTCCTGAATCTTCTCGTTTGAAATCATTTTCTGAACCTTTTTGTGAGACTGCAAAGGTAATAAATTAAATTAAAGGTAATCTTCGGTATTGTCTTTCATCATCAGGTCGGTCACGATATCCTTTATCGTGCGGTCATCCCTGTTGCAGACGAGCAGCACGTCTCCCCGGTCCACGACCATTACATTGTCCATACCGCGCACTATCACAAGTTTCTTCGAGTCAACCGTGCTGATGATGGAGCCGTTGACGCCGCTGATCATAGATGTGCCGCATTTGATGATATTGCCGTTGGCGTCAAGATTCGGGGAATGTTCGTACACGGACTGCCAGGTGCCTACATCGCTCCAGCCGAAATCGGCCATCAGAACGCGGGCCTTGGCTGTCTTTTCCATAACACCATAGTCTATTGAGACACTCTCACATTCCGCATAGACGTGATGGATGAATTTCTCCTCCTTTTCGGTATAATAGCAGTTGCCTCCTGCCTTGAATCCGCGCGCCACCAAAGGGAGGCATGACTCCAGCTCCGCTTTGATGGCCTTCAGATTCCAGATGAATATGCCGGAATTCCAGAAGAATTCGCCCGTCTCCAGAAAAATTTTTGCCATTTCAAGGTTCGGCTTCTCGGTAAAGGTTTTCACGTCGAACATCGTATGGCCGCCGATTTGGGTCTCTGTGGTCTTGCTGACCTGAATGTAGCCGAAGTTGGTCTCCGGCCTTGTAGGCTTTATGCCGATGGTATAAAGGGCATCTGTCTCGGACGCTCTCTCCATTGCTGCGAGAACCGTATTCTCGAACTTGTCTTCATTCGTGATAAGATGATCCGCAGGCGCCACCACCACAGTCGCATCAGGATTACTGGAGAGAAGCTTATATGTTGCATACGCTACACACGGAGCCGTGTTGCGACGGTATGGCTCCAAAAGGACATTGTCTTTCGGGATGCCGGGAATCTGCTCGCGGACCAGTTCGGCATAACGGTCGCTGGTCACGATAAGGATATTCTCCTTAGGGACAATCCCGGCGAATCTGTCGAATGTCATCTGAAGGAAGGAGCGTCCCATCCCCAGGATGTCGAGGAACTGTTTCGGACAGGAAATCCTGCTTACAGGCCAGAATCGGCTTCCGACACCGCCGGCCATAATGATGCAATAGAAGTTGCTGTTCATTGTATTCCTATTTGTAATATATCGGGTAGAATGCATTGGGGATATATTCCAACTGCGGGCCGGTGTCCGAAAAGAGCACCGTCACTATGTCGAACTGTGCCTCCTTCAACGCGGAGTGGCTGCGGAGCCAATAATTTGCCGCCGAAGCGAGCAGCTGACGCTTGTGGGCATCCACCCTTCGCGAAGGATCCATTGCCGTGGGAGCCGATAGGGCCTTCACCTCGACGATATGGATGAAGGAGCGGCTTTCCACAATCAAATCTATCTCCTTGTGTCCTACCCTGTAATTCCTTTCCAACAGCGCGAATCCGCGCTTCTGAAGCCATTCGAGGGCTAATTGTTCGGCTTCCCTGCCCTTCTGTGTCGTACTCTTCACCGCCGTTCAATTTTCACAAATATAACAAAAAAAGGGATGACCTTAACCGGTCATCCCTTTTTATTTGGACTTTCTTCAGATGATTAGTTGAAGAAATATTTGAGGCCGAACTGAATCTGCCAGCACTGTGAAGAGCTCTTCACTACTGACCAAGTCTCTGTAGGGAGGGAATCGTTGACCTTGTTCATAGAGAACATCGGTGTGTTGCTTGCGTCAACGCCTTCATACTTGAGGATACGGGTGTTGTTGCTTGCTGCGGCGTTCTTGTAGAGACCCCAGTTGGAGTTGAAGAGGTTGAGAACGTTGTCAATGTCAACGGATACCTGGAAGTTATGCTTGGTGTTGCCGATGCGGAATGCGATATCCTCAGCAAGACGGAGATCAAGAGCGTGAAGCCAAGGGCTGCGAGCGGCGTATGCCTCTGCATACTGTCCCTTGTGGCTGCTCAGATACTTGTCCTGAGCGACAAACTTGTCGTATGCTGCTGCCTGCTCTGCCGCATTGCTCTTCCACTTGATTTCTGAACCTTTGGCATAGATGTACATAAGGTCGTTGTTGACACCGTCACCGTTCATATCGTTGCTGTAGCACCAGCTGTAACCGCCGTCTGAATAGCCCTGATAGAAGAGATTGATATGGAGACCCCTGTTGTCCTTCATCCAAGGGATAAGGTAGTTGACGGATGCCATAACCTTATCGGGAACAACATACTGTGAGCGCTGTGCAACGCCGAAGTTAGGACCGTCAACAGTAATCATACCCTGCCAAGTTGAGAGAGGGTCGCTGCCCGGAAGGCCGGATACCTCTTTGGACTCTGTGTGGGTGTAAGCAGCCATAATGTTGAGGTTCTCAACCGGAGTCATATTGACTGTAACGTTTGCTGTCCAGCCATAGCCTTTGGTAGTGTTTACAAGGTACGGAGCATCCTTGCCTGATACGATGCGGCCCTTGCTTGAAGGATACATGAGACGGTTGTCGATACCTGCGAAACGCTGTGCGCTTGCCTCATCGGTGAGCCAGTAGTTGTTGATGTTGATATTGTCAACCATTACACCGTAGATGACCTTGTTGAACATTCCTTCTGCAGTAACGGTGAACGGGAAGCTTGTAGGAATCTGGTAGTCAACTGCGATAGCGCTCTTCCAGGTCATAGGCATCTTGAAATTAGGATCTACACCCGAGAGGGTTGAACCTGCAGTATGGCTTGAATCGTCAAGAGTCTTCTGGAGACCAAGTTTGTCGATAGCTGTTGCAGCGTCGGTAATCATATTGCCGCCCTTGAACTGGTCAAGTTTAGCTACGTTCTTGCTTACGAGCTGACCGTTTGTCCAAGTACTCTTGTACTGAACGGAGTTCTGTACCATTGAAGCATTGGTCGGCATATTGGTGAAATATACGAGTGGGAGACGGCCCTGGAAGATACCTGAACCACCGCGAACCTTGAAGCTCTTGTCTCCATAAACGTCCCATACAAAACCTACGCGCGGTGAAACCTGAACGCGTGTGTTAGGCCATTTGCCGGTATCGATGCGGATGTCGTCACGGAATCTGTACTCGAGATATGCCTTGTTGGTAGCTATGTCGCTATTGTCGAAAATGATTGTATCGAAACGTACGCCATAGTTGAGTTTGAACTTGTCGCTTACGTTCCATTCATCCTGAACGTATGCACCGATCTGGTTGAAAGTAACCTGTGCGTTAGGGTTGAGGTTGCCGTTCCAGCCGTATGTGATTGCGAAAGATTCAGGTGTGCCGTTGAGAACGTCGATAATGCTTGACTCGTCTGTCCATGCATAGCGGTAGTAGAGGGCACCGTTACGCATATAAGCGTTGTTTGCGAATTCGTGCTCATAATTGATGCCTGCCATAATCTTGTGGGCACCTGCGAGAACGGTAACTTCATCCTTGACGGTGACAATCTTGTTGTGTACACCGTTGTTCCAGGTGAAGAGCTCGTAACCGAGAGACATATAAGGTTTCCAGTTGCCGGAATCGTCCTGCTTGATGATATCCACGTGTGGGAACGGAGTTGATGTTGAACCGCGCACGTCATCAATGCTGGAATAGGTTGCGAGGAACTGATTTGATACGTTGTCCGAGAATTTTGCAGTGTAGTCGAGAGACCAGGTCTGAACCTTGTTGTCCATAGAATACATATTGTTTGCAAAAGCCATAGACTCGTTGCCCACGCGGTAGGTATTGTTAAGGCGATATCCTGTATCAGAAGAGTTTCCGTTAGGAGCATTCCAAGCGACATTCTTCGTATAGTTGTAACGGAGAGCAAGCTTGTGGCCTGTTGCGATGTTCCAGTCGAGACGGGCGAGGATACGGCGGTTTGAACCGTCTCCAGGGAAGTTCTCGTATGAACCTGTATCATAGTTGTAGGTGTTCATCATATAGTCCTGAACAGCCTTCATATCGGAAGCAAGAGTGCGGGAAACGTTGCCTTCAGCCTTTTCGCCGCCTTTGTTTGCGCGGTACTTGATAACCTGGCCAGGATTCTTCTCCTGCTCGTAGTTGACAAAGAAGAAGAGTTTGTTCTTCACGATAGGGCCGCCGAGGGTTACACCCCAAACTGTTCTTGACTCTTTTGCACGGTCACCGAGGTCTTCGCCTGCTACTTTGTTTCCGCGAAGGCTCTGGTTCTTGTAATATCCGTAAACGGTACCTTTGAAAGTGTTTGTACCTGACTTGGTGATAGCGTTCACGCCGCCACCGATGAAGTTGGTCTGGCGAACGTCAAACGGAGAAACCACAACCTGGATTTCCTGAATTGCATCCACTGAAACAGGGCTTCCGCCACCAGGGAGAGAAGAACTCAGACCGAAGTTGTTGTTGAGGTTGGCACCGTCGAGGGTGAAGTTGGTCATACGGCCGTCACCGCCTGCGAAGCTCATACCGCTTGCGTATGGAGAGAGGCGTGCAAGATCGGAGATGCTGCGATTGATTGAAGGCATCTCGGAAATCTGGCTCTGGCTGATGTTGGTTGAAGCTCCTGTCTTCTCAGTAGTGAACTTTGAAACGGAAGCGACTACGACAACCTCATCAAGTTGCTCACTTGCCTCAGTGAGAGCTACGTTCTGGTTGAAAACCTCACCGAGTTGGAGAGTGATGTCTTTGTAAATAGTGGTCTTGTAGCCAAGCATCTGTACGGTCACCTCGTAAGGTCCGCCCGGACGCATACCCTGAATTGAGTAAAGACCTTCAGCATTGGTTACAGCATAATACTGTGAACCTGAAGGAGTGTGGACTGCGATGACTGCTGCACCCGGTACGGCGCCTGCAGCATCAGTAATCTTACCGCTCATAGCTGAATTTGTAATCTGTGCATTCATTGCAAAGCTTACAAAAAGACCGAGAGCAGCCAAAGCAAAAAGCCTGATTGTTTTTTTCATAAAATATAAGTTGGGTTAAAGTAAATTTTCTCGTGCGCAAAGATAGACTTTTTTTACATAATGACAATAGTTTCCAGTTGGATAAATATCAACATTTTTTCAGCCGCGCCGGCTACGTTTTGACTACCAAACCGTGGCCGGCGGCAAAAAAAGATGCAAATCAAAAAAAATGATTATCTTTGCGGCCGTAAATAGTGGACGGATTTGACTGCTTGCTACCACTCTAAAAAAAGGCTAAAACGAACCTTACGTGCTTTGCACGACCCGCTTGCGGCAAATGTCAAATCCTTCACACAGAATGATTTGACTTTTTTATTTTATACGCATTATGTATCTTTTCACATCAGAATCAGTGTCTGAGGGGCATCCGGACAAGGTTGCCGATCGGATTTCAGACGCAATCCTCGACGATTTTCTCCGCCAGGACCCCGCCTCACACGTTGCCTGCGAGACTTTCGTCAGCACAGGGCTCGTTGTGGTAGGAGGTGAGGTAACCTCTCACGACGCGTATGTGGACATTCAGAAAATTGCCCGCGACACCATCCGCAAAATAGGATATACTAAAGGTGAATACTGCTTCAGTTGCGACTCCTGCGGCGTCATCAGCACCCTTCACGAACAGAGCGCCGATATAGCTCAGGGTGTCAACAGAAAGAAAAAGGAGGAGCAGGGAGCCGGCGATCAGGGAATGATGTTCGGCTACGCCTGCAATGAAACCACAGAATATATGCCTCTTCCTCTTACACTTGCGCACATCACCCTGATGGAACTGGCAAAAATACGCCGCGAAGAGAATTCTCCGATGCCGTACCTTCGTCCTGACGCCAAGTGCCAGTACACAATCGAATACTCCGACGACCATACTCCATTCAGAGTACACACCCTCGTGCTCAGCACCCAGCACGACGAAAACGTGGACCAGACCCGCATAAAGGCTGATGTCGAGAAGATTCTCATCCCTCGCGTGAAGGCCCGCCTGTCAAAGAAAAACGCAGCACTCTTCAGGAAAGGTATGATACTCCACGTCAATCCTACCGGCAAATTCGTAATTGGAGGTCCTCATGGCGACACCGGCCTGACAGGAAGAAAAGTCATAGTGGATACCTACGGCGGTCGTGGCGCTCACGGCGGCGGCGCATTCTCGGGCAAGGACCCGAGCAAGGTGGACCGCAGCGCCGCCTACGCTGCCCGCCATATAGCCAAGAATATGGTAGCCGCCGGCGTGGCCGATGAAATGCTGGTGCAGATTTCATATGCCATCGGTGTGGCAAGACCTGTCAGCATCTTCGTAAACACCTACGGAACAAGTCACGTGAAAGCCACCGACGGCGAAATAGCAGAGGCCGTCAACCGGATTTTCGACCTGCGTCCGGCAGCCATAATAGAGAAATTCGGCCTTACCAATCCTATATATGAGCCGACTGCCGCTTACGGCCATATGGGCCGCGACCCTTACAAAGAGACGGTCACGCTCATTCGTGACGGCAGGAAGGTACGCCGCAGCGTCCAGTTTTTCGGATGGGAACTACTCGACAGCGTCGACAAGTGCCGTGCGGCCTTCAAAGATTAGTATGAGCCTTCCGGGCACCTCTTTCTCCAGCCCTGGAGCCTTGATGAGAAAATCCACCACGGAAGGCGACAACTCCTCTCCGATGCTTAAGGAAACTATTCTGAAAGAGGTCTCTTCGCAGGCCTCTTTCATTTTATCCATTATGCTCTCGGGGATTTCATCCATATCGAGTGTCCCTTCCAGAAGCATATCGGCAAAGCGCTCCGTGCAGAGCGCTGATGCAGCCTCATAATCCATCGAGCAGAAAGCATTCAAAAACCCTTCCGCTGCAGAACGGACGCGCCTTTCCGCAATATTGCCACAGGATGTCAGGCTCGTGAGCGCTACGGCCGCAAGCACCGCATAAAGAATTCTTTTCATTGTCATATATCCATTGTCACCACAGTCACTCCTGCACCACCCCGGTTTATATCCTCATCGGCACAGGATTTGACGGAAGGCACCGTACGCAGGTATTTCCTTATCTCCTCACGCAGCACTCCGTTGCCCTTGCCGTGCAGAATCGTCACTTCGCCGACACCAACCATAGTGGCATCGTCTATGAAATGCTGGACTATCTCCAACGCAGGCTGAAGCCTCTCTCCCCGCAAATCGATGCTCGGCTTGAAATTCAGTTTGCGCTCCCTGATGGCGGAATCGTCAAAATGATTGACAGGCCTGAACGTGGAGCGACTCCGTTCCTTATACTGTTGATTTGATATTTTCTCTATTTTACCGGGGGCAATCCTGCTGACAATGCTGCCCACCGCCACAGATACATATTTGGATGAAATCCGTGTGACCTCTCCGACCATATCATTATCCTTCAAGCGGACTTTGTCACCGACTTTCAAAGTTTTGTCCTCATTTGCCTTCACCGGCTTTTCAACCGGCAGTTCAGTCTCCTGAGAGCGTCTGGCCTTGCGCTGTGCCTCTCTCTCCTTGCGGGCGATTATCTGCTGCATCTTCTTCTCTATTGCAGCATCGGTTTCGCTCTGCTTTTCGCGATAGAGTTCCTCCCGGAAATTCTTCAGCTCTTCCCTTGCGGCCTTTGTCTTCTCCTTCTCGGCCTGCGCTTCCTTGATGCGGCGGATGGTATTCTCCACCTCCCGGTTGGCATTCTCTATTATCTCTTCAGCCTCCTTGCGTGCCTGGGCAAGAATACTCTTCTTGAGCTCCTTGATATCGCCCAACTCTTTCTGATATCTGTCGGTAAGACTTTCGAGAGTCTTGTCAGTCGTCTTGATACGGGCCAGTTTCTCGTCAAGCACACGCCTGTTTCTGGCTATCTTGCGGAGATTCCGCTCTATGTTGACAAAGTCGCTTCCGGCACGCTCTTCGGCATCTTTTACAATCTCCTGCGGAAGACCTATCTTGCGGGCAAGCTCAAATGCGAAGGAGTTGCCCGGCATTCCCTGCTCAAGCTTGAAAAGAGGACGTATCGCTGCACCGTCGAAAAGCATTGCTCCGTTTGCCACGCTTTTGCTGGAATCGGCATACAGCTTAAGGTTGGTATAGTGGGTGGTGATGACGCCATAGACGCCCATTTCATCGAGCCTGGAGAGTACAGCCTCTGCTATGGCACCTCCTGCGGCAGGCTCCGTGCCACTGCCGAATTCGTCGATGAGAACAAGCGACTTTTTGGTGGCATGGCTGAGTATTTCACCCATATTCTTCAAGTGAGAACTATATGTGCTGAGGTCATTTTCTATCGACTGGTTGTCTCCTATGTCGATGAAGATATTGTCGAATATCACCATCTCGCTGATTTCGGAACTCGGAATCAGCAATCCCCACTGAAACATATATTGAAGCAGTCCGACAGTCTTGAGGCATACGCTTTTTCCTCCGGCATTCGGACCGCTTATCAGAAGGATACGCTTGTCTGCGGTAAGATTGAGCGTAAGCGGCACCACTTCCTTGCCTTCCCGCCGCAAAGAAGCCTCCAGAAGAGGATGACGCGCCGAGCGCAGCGAAAGGCTGCCGTCTGACGAAATGACCGGAAGGCCGGCTCTCATATCAAGTGCCACAAGAGCCTTTGCCCTTATGAAATCCATCTCTCCGATATATTCCGAAGAGGCAATCAGCTCACTCAGATACGGCCTGAGGAAATCGGTGAAACGCTGCAGGATGCGGGCAATCTCCCTCTGTTCTTCAAACTGAAGCTCACGTACCTGGTTGTTCAGCTCTATCACCTCCAGCGGCTCAATGAAGGCAGTTTTTCCCGTTGCCGATTCGTCATAGACTATGCCCGGCAATTTGCGCTTGTTTGCGGCGGCAACAGGTATGAGAACCCTGCCGTCGCGAATGGAAACGTCAGCTTCAGGGTCCACAATGCCCTCGGACTGTGCATTTTTGAGAATTGAGGCTATACGTTTGGATATAGTGCCTTCCTTTGCCTTCAGACTGCGCCTTATTTCGGCCAGTTCGGGGGATGCGTTGTCCCTAACCTGTCCGTCACGGTCCAGGACGGCGTCTATCGAGCGGCTGATTTCCGGATAGTAGGTCACTGAAGATGAGAGACGGCGGAGCGCCGGATAGAGATCGTCCTTGCAGTTGGAGAAGAATGCAAGGATGCGATGCAGGGTATCCAGGCTTGTGCGAAGCGCCTTCAGAGAAGGAAGGTCTATCGAGACGGCCTCAGACTCCAGCGGAAGGAGAAACTCTTTGGTGTCCAGATAGCCTCCTGAAGGGAAACTGTCTTCGAACATACATATCAGGCGCATCTCGTCCACAAGTGCCAGACGCAGCAGAATCTCCTTGCGGTCGGTAGAGAACTGCTCGTTTTCAACTTTGGAGGCGGCATAGGCGGTGGAGCATTTCCCCGCGATTTTCAATCTTATCCTGTCAAATCCTATCTTTTGCTCCAGTCCCATCCCAAGTTCTATTTGTATGAGTTCTCAACAGCAATACGGAGTTCCGTGATGCTGCCCATAGTCTTGATTTCCCCTCTTGAGACAAATGAAATTTCACCTGTCTCTTCTGACACGACAACTACAGTGGCGTCCGTGTGCTCCGTCACACCTATCGCCGCACGGTGACGCATACCGTAGCGCGGAGGAATATCCTGCCTGTCGGTAATCGGCAAAGTGCATCGGGCAGCGATTATCTCGGATCTGCTCATAATCATCGCACCGTCGTGGAGCGGAGTATTCTTGAAAAATATGTTCTCGATAAGGCGTCTGTTTATGCGGGCGGAAATAGTGTCGCCCGTATCGATGATGTCCTGCACGTTGCCTGAATGAGGCATAACTATGAGTGCGCCCGTCTTGGTCTCGGACATATTCTGGCAGGCGGCAGTCAGTTCCTCAAGAGCCTCCGCTGATATCCCTCCGGCATTTGAGTGCCGGAACAGCCTGCTGAAGATATTCTTCTGTTTCAGATATCGGGAACTTATGCCAATGAGGAAACGTCTGATTTCCGGTTGGAAAATAATGAACAGCGCGATGACTCCCACTCCGAGCACCTGTCCCAGAAGAAACGATATAAGTTGCATCTTGAGAGCCCTGGTGACTACCCATACCACGTACAGCATAGCCACAACGGTGAAAATGCCTCCGGCAGCAGTGCCCCTTACCAGTCTTATGAGCCAGAAGAAAAGGAGCGCGACAAGCACTATATCGAGTATGTCCGTAAAATAGAGATGAAGAAAATCCAACATAATCAAAAAAGGAATGAATTGGCAAGTTACAAAAATTTCTTTAACTTCGCTGTATGAAGGGAATAATCGAGGCGTTTGGGAATTCTGCCGTGGATTTGAGGGACATTCTGTTCCCGCGCAGATGCTGCGTATGTGAAGATCCGCTCTGCACAGATGAAAAAGATATATGCACGGCCTGTCTGGAGGACCTTCCTCTGACATATTTCTGGGATTGGGCCCAGAATCCCGCTTTCGAGCGGCTGGTGCGTCACGCTCCGGTAGAGGCAGCCGCATCCCTTTTCTTCTTCAGGGAAGAGGCGGGTTACAGTCATATTCTCCATAGCATAAAATATGCAGGGAGGAAGGAACTGGGCCTTCTTATGGGCAGGATGCTGGGGGAAAGACTCGCCTCAAGTTACTGTTTCGCGGAAATAGATGCAGTGGTACCGGTGCCGTTGCACCCCTTGAGAAAATGGAGCAGAGGATACAATCAGGCTGAGATTATCGCTTCTGCCGTAGCGGAAGCGATGGGAAAGCCGCTGAGAACCGATCTTCTCTACCGCAAGCGCCGCACCCGTACGCAGACGAAGCTTCACGGTCAGGCCAAGAGGAGCAATGTCAGCGGTGCATTCGCCCTGAGAAGATTGCCCGAGCCACTACTTTCCGGCACCGGCTCCAAGCCGCATATACTCCTTATAGACGACGTGCTGACGACAGGTTCCACCCTCGCGGAGTGTGCAAACACAATAATGCCGCACTGCAAGGTGAGCGCGGCATCTCTTGCTTTTGTCGGTTGACAATCTATTTCTGCTGAACCAGTTTCAGGGTGGTTGTCACAGCTGGATAGTCTGTCAGTGCCAGAACGATATCCGCCCTTCTCTCCTTCCCCGTCAGATTTTCCGGGAAAGTGCATAGCACCTCGACTCTGTTCTGCTGCCACACGGACGGCTCTATCCGAAGGTCAAAGTCATCACCGGAGAATGATGTCTCCTTGACTGACCATTCGAAATTGGAGTTGACGCTGAATATGGCAAATGTAGCATCGGAAGAAACTGTCTGCTCACTGTCGTCGCAATAGAGGAAAGGAAGGGATTCCTGAGTGATGGCGACAAAGGAAGAAGACACGGAATTTTCGCCGTTGTGCGCCTTGAATATGACTCTTATCATATTGGTGGCGCGGCCAAGATACTGAGGCACTTTAATTACGGCTTCTCCGTTGCCTATGCCGCCTGTCGGTGAGATTGTCACTTCAGAGTTGCTGCATTCTGCCACCCAAGGGGCATTGGACCGGATTTTCACGGAAAATTCACAGCCCTGAGAATCTGTCTGGCGGCTGAAGATATCGGTGGAGATTTCAGGGGAAACCTCTTTTGTACAGGATAAAAGTGCAACCGCGAGCAGCGGCAGTACTGTCAAGTATTTTTTCATAAAGCAAAAATAAGCGATTTTTTCTTAACTTCGCGTCGCAATGAAAAGGTTTTTTACAATTTCCGTTCCACTGACCGTTGCGCTGGCGATTCTTTCGCTCACGTCTTCGTGTGAAAAATATATCCTGCCACGGGTAGAACTCTCCACAGACTCTCTGTTTTTCTTCTCCGGAGCCGATTCGGCGAGTGTCTCTGTCACTGCGAACGTGGACTGGCACGTGGCCCACAAAAGCGGCGATCCCTCATTCGTTGCAATTTCCCCTACCTCAGGCTCTGAAAACGGCACAATTACAGTTACGGTGGGAAAGGCTGAAAAAGAGTTTGCCGAATGTATCGTGACAGTCAGTTCGGAAATCATCCGCAAGGAACTCTACATCTGTCAGACCAATCAGCAGACTTCCGAAAAATAGTCCAGGATTTCCTTCCTTTCTTTTCGCAGGGAAGGCATAAAGGCCCATCTCCATGTGGAGGCCACCCTTCTGTACAATTCGAAGAAATCATACACGAGCAAAGGGGCCGGCACAATCAACAGAGTTACGGTGACTGCCCAGTACCACGGCAGGAAGCAGAACGCCAGAACCACCTCAACGATGAATAGCAGCGACCACAATACTATGCAACTGCAGCATCTCATCGAGTTGCAGAAGGCCTTGTCCTTGCAGCGCGCGGCCAGAATCTCCGCAACCGTCCACACCGGAAGGGAAGCGCCGGCATAGAGCAGGAACAGCGGGAAGGACAGCGCTGTAAAAAGCGTCAGCATTACCAGTTGCAGCCACGGATGACGTGATGAGGTGACAAGCAGGCTGATGCGGTTTTCCCTCCGTCTGCGGGAAAAAGCGCGTACCCTCTCGAAAAGAGATGCTGCCTTCTGCGGCTCCTTTTCCTTGAAGGCTTCGATGCGGCTCACCGTAGCCCTGTTGGCATCGAATCTCTTGCGCAGCTTTGTCTCATCCACAGGGCAGGTCATCTTCGCAAGCTCCCATACCGCATCATAATCCTCATCATCTTTTACATAGACAATCTGCCTGGTCATCGCCTCCCTGGTAATCTCCTTTATGCCGTTCAGCAGATCCGGATCGGTCATATCAGGATGACTCCCTATATATTTGGAAACGTTTATCGGCTCTCCTATCTGCAACAGCAGCGTGCTGCGGAAGCGGTAATAATCACCGTATTCGCAACCTACCGGCACTATATAGACAGGCTTTTCGCTTCCGATGCGACGGTATGTCCCGAGGGCGATTCGGGAAAGACCCTTGCCAAGCGGGAGCAGACTGTGCATCGAACGGTGCGTACCTTCAGGCAGAATACAGAAATTCGTGTCGTGAAGCAGCACGTCAATCGACTTTTCTATGATTTCGTCATTGTTCTTGACAGTGCGCAGGCCGTCCCGACGCCTGTTGATGGGCATTATCTTGAAAGTTGTCAGAATCTTGCGGGCAAGAGGATGTTTGAAAACGTCCGCCCTTGCCACAAAAACTTTCTTCTCGGGACTGAGCGCAAGGACCGCAAAAGGGTCCATCAGCGCGGAAGCGTGGTTGGGAGCGAAGATTACAGGGCCGTCCGTAGGGACATTCTCACGTCCGTGACACTCGTACGTCCTGAAGGAGTTGTGGATATAGCGGTCCACGATAAACCTCAGAAAATTGTACAGACGATTCTCTTTATATATCTTCGTTGCACTCATAATCCGGCGCAAGTTACATTTTTTTCCATTATCTTTGTCAGACAAGAACCTTTCTTATGAAAAAAATCATCACCGTATCCGTTCTGGCCGCATTTGCGGCACTCTTCTCCGCAAATGTCTCAGCACAGCAGATGAGTGAGGAGGACATTCAGAAAATCATTGAGAAATCTGTCGAGAATATAGACAGATATGTCCGTCTGGACGACGTCCAGCTCTTCTTTTTGGATTCCATATACCGCTTCAACATTCCTGCCATGTACAAAGAGATGGAAGATGCGAAAGCGGCAGGTTCAAGCAATCAGGAGACATACATCGCAATATCCGACATCTGGATGGCAAAATGCGACGATGCCATCGAGAAGATCCTCTCCAAGGAGCAGTGGCAGAAATATCTCAAGTGCGGCTACGGCAGGGAGAGAAAGCAGAGGGAAAAGCGTGCGGCTCTCAGAGACCGGAAAATTCGCAAGTAATCGGATAGTGGTCCGAAATCCACATCACACCGTAATATCCCGTGAGAATCCTGTATTCGAGCGGGATTGTATTTAAAAAGAAAATGTGGTCGATGATGCTTGTCCTCGGCCCGTCAAGAGAAATCGTTCCGAAATTGTTGAACGTGTTGTAGTCGCTGGACACTTCAGCCGTCTCCCTTGCATTCATAAGGTAGTCGTTCAGCGGGGCGAGATACTGGCTGTCGTAATTGGAATTGAAATCACCGGTGAGGAAGACAGGAGCGTTGCTCTCTTCCAAAAGATGCTTCATCTGTCTGACTATCATTTTGCCGGCCTCGGTGCGGGCAATGGTGCCGACGTGGTCGAAATGGGTGTTGAAGAAGAACACTTCCTCCCCGCTGGCCTTGTCCCGCAGTTTCACCCAGGAGACAACTCTCTTGTATGCTCCGTCCCATCCGAGAGAGGGTACCAAAGGTGTGGGGCTGAGCCAGAACGTGTGCTTTTCAATGCATTCGAACCGGTCTTTTCTCCAGAAGATGGCATTGCATTCGCCGCGTCCCTGCCCGTCTTCACGGTCCACTCCATACTCCTCATATTCCGGCAGGCGGTCCTTCAGATAGCTTATCATATCCAATATGCCTTCCTGTGTGCCGAGAAGGTCCGGTTGCTCTTCTCTCAGCATCTTGACGACGGCATCCCTCCGGTACTTCCAGTTGTTGTTTCCGTCCTGAGTCTCGCTGTTGCAAACTCTCAGATTGAAGGACATCACCTTTACATTCTCTGCACAAGAGGCCATTGCCAGCGAGAGCAGTATTGTCACAAAAGCAATCTTTTTCATATCAAATCCATAATGTTTTTCGAAGAAGTGACGTGTATCAGGGCCGGAATGCCGCGCTTTCCCCTGCCGTTCCAGTCCGCCAGTGCGAAATCCACACCCGCTCCGGCAGCGCACTGCCAATCGTGGGTGGTATCACCTATGTAGATACACTTACGAGGGTCTGCACCCATTTTTTCGATGTAGTACAGAATAGGGTCTGGGTCGGGCTTGTGTCGCAACGTATCTTCCGAGCATACCATCAGGTCGAAGATTGATGCCCATTTGCGCAGCGTGGGGTCGTAGTTCAGTTCAAACCTGTTGCGGGAGGTTACAATGCCAAGACGGGCACCTGCGGCCTTGACGGCGGCAAGGGCCTCCTCAACGCCGGGAAAGACCGTCACCAGATACATCAGTTCCTGAAAATGCGTCTCCCAGGTCTCTGCAAACAACTTTGCATCAGATGCACCGAGAGCTTCCGCCGCCTTGGCGCTTGGCAGGCCGAAGTAATCATAGAGAGCCTCATACTCCATCTCTTTGCCGGTAATTTCCCTGACTGTCTGCTGCAAGGAGAGTATCCCTGTCTTTTCAGTATTCAGCAGAGTGCCGTCCACATCAAATATAAAGTGATTGTATTTCATACTATCTGTTGTCTATTTTGATTACCACGGGAAGGTGGTCGCTGTAGCCGTTGTCGAAGGAATTGCCACTGTAACTGCGTTTCGGAGCCCCCTTGAACATCATCCAGTTCCTGCGGAAAATCTCAGCATAGTGGCGTGAATCCAGTTTCTTGATTTTCAACCCGGTATTCCCCTCGATGACAGGAAGCATATTGCGTGATACTATGATGTTGTCATACAAGACCCAGCGATGATTGTGGAGGCTGGTGCCCAACCCCTCGTCCTGAAGCATCCAGCAAGGATTGAAATATTCTCCGCTCTGAACGTTGAAGATGTTCTTTCCGGCACGCAGCAACAGGGCAAGCGATTCGTCTGAAGGAGTGTCGTTCATATCGCCCATAATAACAACCTTGATGTCAGGATATTGGCTCCGCATCGCTTCTGCGTGGTCGCGGACGGTCTCGGCACCTGCCTTGCGGAAGCCTTGCGAAGCATTCACGCCTGCACGGCGACTGAGGAAGTGACATACATAGAAAATGAACATCTCACCGTCTATGGAGCCCCAGGCCGCCAGAATGTCCCGGCCAATGTATTCACGGCCGCTGCGCAGCACCAACTTCACAGGCTCGCAGCCCATAAGGGTGAATTTGTCGGGACGGTAGAAAAATCCCACGTCCACACCGCGGGCATCATTGGATTCGAAATGAACCGCCTTGTAGTGGGCTCCGCGCATACGCCTCCGGTCTGCAAGGTCTTTCAACACCTTGAGATTCTCCACTTCCGACATTCCCACGGCTATGGGGAATCCTCCGTAGGAGGAAGCCACTGCCGAAAACACCTGACTCAGGTTTTCCAGTTTCCTGTTATAACGTTCCGGTGTCCATCGCTTCGCTCCGTTGGGCGTGAACTCCTCATCGTTCGTACGGGGATCATCCACTGTATCGTAGAGATTTTCCAGATTATAGAACATTATCGAATAGGACATCGGTGCTTCTTCTTTGTGTGTTTATTCGCCGGAAGAACTGTCGAGCGGAAAATCTATCGGTGAGCAGGGGGCAACGGCGGACGACTCGGACTCCCGCTCTCCGGCAGGAGCGGATTCTTTCTCAACGTCTTCCACCGTATAGCATCGCAGCGCCCATTTATAGGCGGCATAAGCCCCTGAGAAGGCCAATATCACAACCAGCGCTACAAGCCACCAGTTCAGATACCAGTTCGCCCTAACCTTGAAGCTGGCCAGAAGTGCAAAATCGGTCCATTGCGCATTTTTCGTGGAGCAACTGCCATAGACTCTGTATCTTCCCGGGCAAGGCGAGACAAATTCAAGCGACGGTGTGTCGGAATATACGACTGTCTCTCCGCGCGGGCCCTCTATCCGCAGCCGGAACTGTCTGACGGCATAATGGTATTGCGCTGAGCGGACATTGAAATTCAGCCGTATGCGTTCTGCCGAGACCGGAACCTTCAATTTCGCAACGTTTGGAATCAGTTTGCCATCCACCTCCACAGTGCCGGATTCGAGAATCAGATTCTCTTCATTTTCCACTATGATTTCCGTGTCGAGGTCATCCGCGATAAAGAAACTGTTCTCTGACGGATTATATACCACCGGGAAGGCACCTGTCTCAATCCAGACGTTCCCGCTCCCGTCACTGAGCACCTTTCCGGCATATTTTACAAAGTCGTTCTCTACAAAAGAGAATTTTTCCTCCACCGTATCGTACAGGCCGAGGCCGTCTGTCGTCGCTATCCATATTATGTCGCCGGCTCCCGGCAAAATGCCGTTGATTCTCTTAGCGGGACCTATATCGAAAATGGTGCGGACGGTGGTAGCCTCCCGCTCTGGAGTGAAGATATATCTTGAATTGTGGAAATATTTTCCTCTTGCCCCACCTGCACTCTGATAAATCGGGCCCTGCCCTGTCACCTCCTTCGGAATCCTGAATTCGGTCACTGCTTTCTTGTACGGTTCGAAAAGGAAGAGTTGATGGTCATTATGGATGTATATGCTGCCTCCCGCTCCTGCGGAGAGTTTCTGATCCACCTGGGTGTTGGCGGTTTCCAGCGGTCCGTATCCGAAAGAAAAAGGCCGTCCGTCAGACGTGAAGAAGCCGTCGGGGTATTTGTAGAGCAGCTCCCTTCCGTCAGGAAGCGCAATTTCCGGCAGAAAGCTCGCATCATCAGGCCTTGCGAAAACAGAAGAATTCATACCGCCGACGAGAATCGCACCGCCAGCGGCAGTGCCGGCCATCACAGGACCACCCTCTGCCACCGACATCGTTGTCACCTTCGGACTTTGGAGGACATTGAACATCCTCGCGGCAGGATCATAAACGGATATGCCTCCGCCGTCTGTCCCCATCCATATATTCCCCTCATATTCACAGAAGCACAGGACAGTGTTGCAACTCAGGCCGGAGTTGGCCGTGTCGAAGAACAGTGTCCTTACGAATTCCCGGTTGAAGCACTCCACGCCACGGCCGAAAACCGAGCGCCACAGGTTGCCTTGCGAATCTACGAAAAGGGAGGATGAACGTCCCTGAATCGAGCCTACCTTCTCGAGTTCACCGGAAGAAGGCTTGAATATGAAAGCACCCGATTCCCTGCTGAAAAGCAGAATTTCTCCTTCCTGCCGGCGGAACATCGAATTGACGGAAAATCCGGTACCTTGTGAGAAGGTGGCGGCCACCTCGATGTCTCCTGTCGAATATTCAACCCTGAAAAGAGTGTCAGTGGCTCCGAAGTAGCAACCTCTCCCGTCCGCGAGTGCGGAGAAGGCCTTTATGCCGGTCCTCTTGAAATTGTTCGCAAGGGGGTTCCACAGGGCGATACCTCCATCTGTCATCACCCAGGTGTTGCCGGAAAAATCTTCAATCACCTGATATATTTTATTGCCGGGGATAGTGTTGTTGTCTCCCGGCTCGAAGCGATAGTGACTCGATGTATAATTGTCGCATCGCACGAGTCCTTCCTCCGTTCCGAACCAATAGCCTCCCGAAGATGACTGGCAGATGGAAACGACTTTTGACGGAAATCTGCCTCCGATCTCATACTGCCTGAGCGGAAAATTGCCGGCCAAAGCTTCAGCGCCCATCAAGACAAGCACGGTTGCAAGCAAAGTCGGAAATGACATTCTCTTTTTCATCTTCAGGTCAGAATCAGGCAGTTTCAGGCAAATTTAATTAAATAATCCTGAAGTCTGCAAAATAAAAGGAGGAATCCGAAGATTCCTCCTTGTGGTCCCAGCAGGGCATGATCCTGCGACCCCCTGATTATGAGTCAGATGCTCTAACCAACTGAGCTATGGGACCGGAAACTATCTATTATGTACAAAGCGTAACTAAAGATAATCTTTCCAGAACGCCGGCTGTACCCGGCAGCGTTCAGACCGGGAATATTACTGTCAAACTTTGATTTCAACCTCTACACCGCTCGGAAGTTCGAGTTTCATCAGAGCGTCAACTGTCTTCGGAGTTGAGCTGTAGATGTCGAGGAGACGGCGGAAAGAATTGAGTTCGAACTGCTCACGCGCTTTCTTGTTTACAAAGGTGGAGCGGTTTACGGTAAAGATCTTCTGGTCTGTAGGAAGAGGAATAGGACCGCTTACAACAGCACCTGTAGCCTTTACAGTCTTTACGATCTTGTCTGCTGACTTGTCAACGAGAGCGTGGTCGTAAGATTTCAGTTTAATTCTAATTTTCTGGCTCATTTATTTTTTTACTTTGCAAATTTACGAAAATTCTTCGTCATAGTACATAGAACGGCCACCTTGTTTGTCTATCACCTCCTTGGCGATATTGCCAGGGACTTCTGCATAGTGCGAGAAGCTCATAGTGCTGGTCGCGCGACCCGAAGTGAGGGTGCGCAATACAGTGACGTAGCCAAACTGCTCCGCAAGCGGAACTTTTGCCTTGACGATTCTGGCATTGCCTTTTGAATCCATATCAACTATCTGACCACGGCGGCGGTTGACATCACCCACGACATCTCCCATATATTCTTCAGGCGTTACCACATCCAGAGACATAATCGGCTCCATAAGAACCGGAGCGCACTTGGCGAGAGCCTTGCGGAATGCCATACGTGCACATATCTCGAATGAGAGAGCATCTGAATCCACAGGATGGAAGCTGCCGTCCAGAAGGCGGACCTTGAGGTTGGTGACTTCGTATCCTGCAAGTACACCGTTTGCCATTGCCGACTTGAAGCCTTTCTCGACCGAAGGGATGTATTCGCGCGGGACGTTTCCACCCTTGACCTCGTCGATGAACTGAAGTCCGCTGACGCCTTCGTCGGCCGGACCGATTTCGACAACGATGTCAGCGAATTTGCCTCGACCGCCTGTCTGCTTCTTGAATACCTCACGATGCTGGACACTCTTTGTGATTGCCTCCTTGTAGTTGACCTGAGGAGCACCCTGATTGATTTCCACACCGAACTCGCGGCGAAGCCTGTCAACAATGATGTCGAGATGAAGCTCACCCATTCCGCTGATGATGGTCTGGCCTGTTTCAGCGTTTGTTGCGACAGTGAACGTAGGATCCTCTTCAGCCAGCTTTCCGAGAGCAATGCCGAGTTTGTCAAGATCCTGCTGCGTCTTCGGCTCGACGGCAAGACCGATCACAGGATCAGGGAATGTCATCGATTCGAGCATTACAGGATGCTTTTCATCACATACGGTATCTCCGGTATGCAACTCCTTGAAGCCCACTGCAGCGCAGATATCACCCGCCTCAACGAAATCGATAGGGTTCTGCTTGTTGGAGTGCATCTGGTAAAGTCTGGCAACACGCTCTTTTTTGCCGGAGCGTGTATTGTATATGTACGAGCCTGCATCCAGTTTCCCGGAATAAGCTCTGATAAAGGCTAAACGACCAACATACGGATCTGTGGCGATCTTGAACACGAGACCGCAGAACGGCTCGCTGCTGAGCGGCTGGCGCTCGATTTCCTGATTGGTGCGGACGTCCGTACCCTTGACACTTCCCTTGTCGAGAGGTGAAGGGAGATAGCGCATAACTGAATCGAGCAGGAACTGCACGCCCTTGTTCTTGAATGAGGAGCCGCAGCAGGTAGGGACAACGGCCATATCGATAGTGGCTTTTCTCAAAGCCTCTATGATGTCACCCTCGGAAATGGAGTCGGGATCTTCGAAAAACTTTTCAAGAATCGTGTCGTTGTATTCGGCAATCGATTCTATGAGTTTGCTTCTCCACTCCTCGACTTCAGAGACCATATTCTGAGGAACGTCCTTTATCTCATAGTTCACAAGGTCCTTGCTGTTGTTGTAGTAGTATGCCTTGCGGGAGATGAGATCCACCAGACCTTCGAAATTGTCTTCTGCTCCGATAGGGATGCAGATAGGTATCGAACGTGCTCCGAGTTTTTCGTTTATTTCATCCACGACAGCGAAGAAATCCGCACCAGTACGGTCCATCTTGTTGACATAGGCAATCTTCGGCACACGATACTTGTCTGCCTGACGCCATACGGTTTCGGACTGGGGCTGCACGCGGCCCACTGCACAGAAAGTGGCGATGGTACCGTCAAGGACACGGAGGCTGCGTTCCACTTCGACAGTGAAATCGACGTGCCCCGGAGTGTCGATGAGATTGATCTGGTACTGCTGATCGCCGTATTTCCAGAAAGCGGTGGTAGCAGCGGAAGTGATGGTAATGCCACGCTCCTGCTCCTGAACCATCCAGTCCATAGTTGCCGCCCCTTCGTGCACCTCTCCAATCTTGTGGGTCTTGCCCGTATAGTAGAGAATGCGCTCGGAAGTGGTGGTTTTACCGGCATCGATGTGAGCCATTATGCCGATGTTCCTGGTATATTTGAGATCTCTTGCCATCCGTTGGAATTAGAAGCGGAAATGTGCGAAGGCCTTGTTAGCTTCGGCCATTCTATGCATATCCTCTTTTCTCTTGTATGCTGCACCTTCGCAATTGTATGCAGCCATTATTTCTGCAGCCAACTTTTCAGCCATGGAGTGGCCTGAACGTTTGCGCGCGAAAAGTACCATATTCTTCATACTGAGAGAGACTTTTCTTTCAGGACGCACCTCCATAGGCACTTGGAAGTTCGCACCACCTACTCTGCGGCTCTTTACCTCGACCTGCGGAGTAATGTTTTCAAGTGCTTTTTTCCAAATATCGAGAGGAGCCTGCTCAGAATCTTTCATCTTCTCGCCGATCATATCGATCGCATCGTAAAAAATAGAATAAGCGATACTCTTCTTCCCCTGCAGCATAAGGTTGTTCACGAAACGGGTAACCTGTACGTCGTGAAACTTAGGATCAGGAAGTAGAATCCTCTTTTTAGGCTTCGTTTTTCTCATTTTTTGAAAATTTAAAGAATGTTGATTGAAAAAGTGTTACTTCTTAGCCTTCTTCGGACGTTTTGCACCATAGAGAGAACGTGACTGAGTACGCCCCTCTACGCCAGCAGTATCCAAAGCTCCTCTAAGAATGTGGTAGCGAACACCCGGGAGGTCTTTCACACGACCGCCACGAACAAGCACGATGCTGTGTTCCTGAAGATTGTGACCCTCGCCAGGGATGTATGCATTGACCTCTTTCTGGTTGGTGAGTCTAACGCGGGCTACTTTACGCATAGCTGAGTTAGGCTTCTTAGGGGTGGTTGTGTAAACACGTACACATACACCTCTTCTCTGAGGGCAAGCATCCAACGCGCGAGATTTGCTTTTCTCTACGATAACCTCGCGGCCTTTGCGAACTAATTGTTGAATTGTTGGCATAAATAGTTGTTAATCTTTTATTTATGTTTTTGTCCCCACTTTTTGCGGGGTTGCAAAGATAGAACAAAAATTCCTAATTACAAACAAGTTTTTAACAAATATAGCTTGTCGCTGCGGCGAACCGCCTGACTTACGGGGATGGAACACAGGTCACCCTTTGCGGCACTCTCCACATTTTTGAGGTCCACCCTTATTTCAGGAACGGTATATTCCACCACCCCTGTGGTCGGTCCGCAGATGAGCATATTGTCCCCCACTTTGAAGGATTCCGATTCGACAAGTACCTCGGCGACGGAGAGTTTGCTGAAGTAATTGGTGATCTTGCCGACATAAACTTTGGTGCGGGTGGCCTTGTTGCCATAGACGTCGCTCCACTGGCCAAGTCTCGCACCCTGATAACAACCGTCCCAGAAGCCCCGGTTGAAGACGGTGGCGAGTTCTTCCTTGAGGGCGGCAGCCAGCTCCGGGGTATATTCTCCGGCCAGAACGGCATCGGCCCCCCTGCGGTATACGCGTGTGACCGTCTTGACGTATTCGCTGCTGCGGGCGCGTCCCTCTATCTTGAACACGGTCACTCCGGCATCGATGATTCTGTCCATAAACTCTATGGTGCAGAGGTCCTTCGGAGACATAATATATTTGTTGTCGATATGCAGCTTGTTGCCGGTTTCGAGGTCTGTCACCTCGTAGCCGCGACGGCATATCTGATAGCAGGCTCCCCTGTTGGCTGATGCGCCGTATTCGTGCAGTGAGAGGTAGCACTTGCCCGATATGGCCATACAGAGAGCTCCGTGGCAGAACATCTCTATCTCCAACGGGCGTCCGGAGGGGCCCTTGATGCCTTCGGACTCGATGGCGCGGCTTATCTGTTTCACCTGTCCCAGATTGAGCTCGCGCGCAAGCACCACCACGTCTGCAAACCGGCTGTAGAACCTGAGGCTCTCGGTGTTGGAGATGCTGAGCTGCGTGGAAATGTGCACTTCTATCCCGAGTTCCCGGGCATAGGCGATTGCAGCCATATCCGAAGCGATGACAGCGCTCACTCCCGCCTCTTTCGCCGAGCGGAGCGCCACTCTCATATCTTCAAGGTCCTCGTCATAGAATACGATATTGACCGTCAAGTATGATTTCACACCGTACTGACGGCAGATGTCACACACCTTCTGAAGATCTTCCGGAGCGAAATTGTTCGCCGAATGGGAACGCATATTGAGCCGTCCGACTCCGAAATATACGGAATCGGCACCTCCCTGAATGGCAGCCATCAGGCATTCAAAGTTGCCTGCAGGAGCCATTATCTCCAGTTTCTTATTTTTCACGGCCTATGATTTTTTCTGCGAAGAAGCCGAGACGGGCAGTCTGTTCTTCGTTCAGGCCGGCAGGAGCGAGAGCGTTCATCGCCTTGCTGTAATAATCTCCTATCACACTGAGGGCGGCATCCTTCACGCCGGTCTCGACATATAACTGCTGCATCTGCTGTATCTTGGTCTCTTTCTGCCAGAGCCCTATCGACATTATTTCGCTCAGCCGGGCCTTCTGCGCCGAATCCGCTCTCTTGAAAGCCTCCACGAGAAGCCAGGTTTTCTTGTTGTTTGCGATGTCTCCGCCTATCTTCTTTCCGAACACTTTCTCATCTCCGAAAGTGTCGAGATAGTCGTCCGTGATTTGAAACGCCATACCAAGCTGATAGCCGTAATCGTAGAGAGCGTTGCACTCTTTCTGAGGACGCCCCGCCATAATGGCGCCCATCTTGGCCGAGCAGGCGAGAAGAACAGCTGTCTTCAGAGAAATCATCCCGAGATAGTCATCCATCGTGATGAAGGACTTGTTCTCGAAATCCATATCTAGCTGCTGGCCTTCACACACTTCAATGGCGGTTTTGGTGAACAGGTCATAGACCTCACTCTTGCAGAAGGAAGGACACTCCGCCAGATATTTGTAGGAGAGAATGAACATCACGTCTCCCGACAGCAGTGCGACGTTGTCGTTCCATTTCTTGTGTACGGTGGGCTGTCCTCGTCGGGTGTCCGACTTGTCCATAATGTCGTCGTGAATCAGCGTGAACTCGTGAAACACCTCCAGTGCAAAGGCTGGGAAAATGACGTTTCTGTCCAAATTGTTCGAATACAGATTGTATATGATAAGACACAATATCGGACGCACCCTTTTTCCACCGATAGACAGCATATAGTCTATAGGTGCGTAGAGATTGGCGGGCTGACTGGGATGGTTGACAACCTTGGCGCTTTTCTCCACGATTTTTTCTATTTCCTGAAATGAAAGCATAACTCCGCAAAAATAATACAATTTGCTATATTTGCAATATGAAAAAGCAGGGCTCCGCTACAATAGTAAAGCATACGGGAAGCCACTATCTTCTCTCGGAACTGCCGGTGTGGGATCCGTTTCCGGCTGTCATCCGCGGCAAACTGCGGCTTGAAGGCCTCAAGACCACCAATCCTGTGGCCGTGGGGGACAGAGTGGAATATGCCTTCGATTCCGACAATGCCACAATGGCCACAATCACCCGGATTCTGCCGCGCACAAACGGAATCATCAGGAAATCCACCAATCTCTCCAGAGAAAGCCATATTCTTGCCGCCAATCTGGACAGAGTCTTCCTCATCGTCACGATAATACTGCCGGAAACCAAACTTGCGTTCGTGGACCGTTTCCTGCTGACCTGCGAGGCCTACGGCGTGCGCCCCGTCATCCTTGTCAACAAAATGGACCTCTACGTGGAGGACTGCCTGAAGGAGCAGGTGGAAAGATTCGGACAGATATACCGCGAAGCCGGTTATGAAACGATAGAAATCTCCACCCGCAACGGAAGCGGCATAGACAGAGTAAGGGAAATGTGCAGAGACTCCGTCAGCCTCTTCAGCGGAGCTTCAGGAGTGGGCAAATCTTCTCTGCTGAAAGCTCTTGACCCCTCCCTCAACCCAAAAATCGGGGATATTTCCGTCAGCCATCTGCAAGGCAGGCACACCACTACTTTCTATGAGATGCATCCTCTCTCAAGCGGAGGTTTCGTCATAGACACCCCCGGCATCAGAGGCTTCGGACTGGTCGATATATCTGCCGAAGAGCTGAGCACATATTTCCCTGAGATGATGAGAGTTATGGACGGATGCCGATTCAAGCCCTGCACCCACACCCACGAGCCTCACTGTGCCGTCAAGCAGGCTCTCGATGAGGGGCGCATCTCACCAGAGAGATACAGCTCCTATCTGGGAATGCTGGAAGAAGAGACCAAATACCGCTAATCCCACTTGTCAAGTGCATCGTAGAGCTGCCTGTCCGTGCGAAGGGCGGCCATCGCCGCCGCAGCGGTGTAGTAGTATCTGAGAATTATCTCCTGTTCGACAATCGGTTTGATTTCATCTTTCTTGACGCGCAGAATAGTCTCCTTGTCCATATTGACCTTGGAGGCAAGAGCCTCTATCTCAGCCTTGTACTGCTCGTAGAGATCTTCCTGGCGCGCCGCCTTGACAAGCTGGTCCAGGACTGTCTGTGCAGCGCTGCGGGCGTCAAATTCCTTCTTTGAAGCATATTTCACAAAATCTTCATATTGCTCGTCAGTAAGATGGAAACTTTCGGCCGGAGCGATTTGAGGATGAGTCTTGTAGAACTCGACGGCATAGTCTCCGGGGATGTCCATATACACCAGCGAAACTGTAGGACGGCTAATCAGAGGACTTTCGACCTCAATATCGGGAGTTATGCCGCCGCCGTCATACACGGTGCGTCCGCTGACGGTCTTGAATGCGTGCCTGAGGGAGTCCGGAATGTTACCGACACTGCCGTCTTCATTGCGGTGGGAATAGTCTATGGCCTGTACGCAACGCCCGCTCGGAGTGTAGTATTTTCCGGTGGTGACTTTCACGGAGCCGTTGTAAACCACCGGCTTGATGGTCTGTATGAGGCCTTTGCCGAACGTGCGTTTGCCGGCAATCGTACCACGGTCGAGGTCCTGCAGAGCACCCGCGGTGATTTCAGAGGCGGAAGCCGAGCCGCTGTTGACCATCACCAGAATGGGAATCGTCGTGTCCACCGGGTTCACGGTAGTCAGATACTCCCTGTCCATCCCCTTCATCCGGCCTTTGGAAGAGACAACCGGAGTCCCTTTGGGAACAAACAGGCCTACGAGATTGACAGCCTCATCCATCACTCCTCCACCATTGCCGCGAAGGTCTATGACAAGCCTTCTGGCGCCACGGCCCTTCAGCATCTCAAGAGCTTCCTTCGCCTCGCCGCTCACCTTGTCGGTGAAACTTTTGATGAGCATGTAGCCTATTGAATCGCGGATTATCCCGGCATATTCCACACTGGGGATATGAATCTTCTCTCTGACCACTGCTATCTCCTCCACGGCACCTGTGCGGCCTCTGATGATTTTGAAGCGTACCTCAGTGCCCGGCTGCCCTTTCATCCGGCCGGAAGACTGCTCGGAAGTCTCATCGAATACAGGCTTTCCGTCTATTTCCACTATGGTGTCGCCAGGAGCAATGCCGTACTTCACCGCCGGAGAACCGTCATAAGGCTCCGTGATGACGACGCCTTCGCCCGGACGCTTCTTGATAAGGGCTCCGATGCCACCGTAATTGCCTGTGGTTATGAGTTCGAGGTCCTCTTCGTCCTCTTCCGGAATGAATACCGTATAAGGATCCAGCGTAGAGAGCATCGCCGACAGACCGGCATCCATCATCTTTTCAAAATTTACCGTATCTACATAAGAGCGGGATATCTCCTTCAGAACGGAATACTGTATTTCCAGACTTTTTCCGAATTGGAAATTACGGCTTTGGGCTCCTGCCGGCAACAAGGTTGCAACGGCCAGAACAAGTGTCACTAAACGTTTCATCTGATTTTTCTGAATCTATCGTGCAAATTTAACCTTTTGTTTCTATTTTTGCTTTCTAAATCTTTCCTTATGGACATTCTTTTCGCCACCAACAATCCGCATAAAGCCGAAGAAGCCGCAAAGCTGCTCGGTCCGGCGTTCCATATACTCCTTCCATCATCTCTCGGCCTTGAGGGTGACATTCCGGAAACCCACGACACTATCGCCGAAAATTCCGCCGAAAAAGCCCTTTTCATCTGGAAGAAGTTCGGCCGGATCTGCTTTTCCGATGACACCGGACTCGAAATCGACGCTCTCGGTGGTGCCCCGGGCGTCTATTCCGCCCGATATGCAGGGGAAAGCAAGAATCCTGCCGACAACCGTCGCAAGGTGCTCGGACAACTCGATGGCGTGCCCTTCGAAAAACGTACGGCCCGTTTCCGCTGCGCCGTCACTCTTGTCGAGCCGGTTACAGAAGGTCAGAGCGGCTTTAAAACCACCGTATTTGAAGGAACTTGCGAGGGCCATATCGCTCTGGCGGAAAGCGAAGGTGTCCAGGGGTTCGGTTATGATTCAATTTTCATTCCAAACGGTATGGAATGTACGATGGCTGAGGTGTCGCTTGAAGTGAAAAACGAACTCTCGCACCGCGGAAAGGCGATGCGTGAGCTGGCAAAATATCTTTCGGCAAAGAAATGAGCCTGACCACCAAATCACGGCTTATCGTGCTGCATCTGACCAAATATTCGGACAGCAGCGCCGTGATGCACGCCGTCGATTCCGTAGGAGGACGCAAAAGTTTCCTTGTGCGGGGACTCGGCAAAAAACGCAGTAACGCCGAATTCCATCCCCTGAACATCCTTGATGCCGTGAGCGCCGAATCGCCGAAAAGCTCTCTTGCCGTGCTGCGCGAGTGGGAAAGCGTAGCCTCTTTGGAGAACATACGCTCCGATATCTTCAAGAGTTCCCAGGCTCTTTTCATCAGTGAGGTGCTGTACAGAAGTCTCCGCACGGAAGAAACCCAGAGCGGCTTCTTCGACTGGCTGTGCGCGGCCATAGCTTCGCTTGAAACAGCTGAAGGAACGGTGGCCAATTTCCACCTCTGGTTTCTCGTCTCCTATATCGTCAGACTCGGATTCCGGCCGGACAGCGCCACCGGTCCGGAGCCACACGGAATCTTCTGCGACAGAGATGCCGAACTGCTTTTCAAAATAATGCAATCATCTACGGAAGAGATACTTGCTATGCCTCTTTCGGGCCGGCGCCGTCAGGAATTCGCACAGACCGCCCTAAAATACCTGTCATATCATATCGGTGCCGAAATCAACTCCAGATCACTTCCCGTACTTCACGAACTGTTTCAATGAGAAAATTAATCCCCGCACTTGTATTTCTGCTGTCCGCAATTTCATCCAAAGCCCAAATCCACTATGTAGAACCCTTTGGAGGCATCTCGTTCGGGCGTCCCATCGTTGTGGGAGATTTCTACGATATGGATTTGTCGCGTTCTCGCGATTTCTGTCTGGACCTGCTGCGGTTCGGATTTCCGGTATGGGGCAATGAGAACATCCGTTTCAGGGTTCAGGGGCGCTGGGAATTCTTCAGTCTCGGCAACAAATATTACAAGATGAAATTTCACTATGCCGGCGTGCCCATAGGCATCACCTTCAGAAAAAATCTTTTCAAAGTGGGTTTCCAGTGGACAATTCAGCGCAAGATATTCGCCCGTGAAAAGGATTTCAGAGGCGACAGGACCATTGTGGAGAAACTCGAAGGAGTCAATCCTCTGCGTATGACGGGCGAACTGTCCTTCTCATACGCATTCTTCGGCATTTACGGCCGAGTGAGCGCCACCCCCATCTTCCGCCGCGGCTATCACCCGGGATGCGACGATGCCAGACTCGTTACCTTCGGTATCGTAATCGACCTTTGAATTGTACGCCGGCGGTCTTCTCCTACAGGCTGACCTTCTTGACGAGAGTATAGTGCAGGCCGAGGGCGGAAAGCTCGTCCTGAAGCTCCTTGGAAGGAGAGAGGAGAATGTCGCGGGAGAAGAGGCTCACGACATCGTTTTTGCCGTTGTGGGCAAAGGACAGATCCATATAGAGACGTGCCTTGCCCTTGTGACGCCTGCATAATTTGAGAAGATTCTTTCTCAATCCCTCATCCGCTCTTTCAAGCGGCAGCGGAATATGAATTTCCTTGATGAATTCATCCTTTGCATTCGCCAGAAGTTTGATGGACTGTATGCGGAGTTCATAGACATCCTCGCCTCCTTCTTCCTCTTTCTTCCTGTAGCGCGGTTTAATGGCGCACTTCATAAGCAGATAGGTGTGGAGTGCAGTGTACTGCATATAATTTTCATACTCCTTGCCGAAGAGCCTGAAAGTATAACTGCCTGTGAAGTCTTCGACGGTGAAACTGCACCAGGCCTTGCCTGTTTTGGTTGTATTGGTCTGGCTGTCGGTGACGATACCGGCAACGATGAATTCCCTGTTCCAATTGGACTTGTCCGAAAGGTTCTTGGATATTTCATCCATAGCGGCAATGTCCGAAGTGGTGAATTCACTGATTTCAAGACGGAACTTGTCAAGAGGATGGGACGAAAGATACATACCCACCAGTTCCTTCTCTTTCTTGAGAAGTTCAAGTTCGTTGTATTCGGCCGGAGGGGCGGGCACCGAAGGCCGCACCGGCTTCATTTCGTCCATACCGCCGAACAGACTCGCCCCCTGCTGAAGAGTGTCGCTGTGGAACTTGTAAGCATAGCGCAGAAGCGCATCGAGGAAGACTTCGTCCTTTGCATTCCCCACAAAATATTGAGGACGGGAAATATCCTTGAAACTGTCGAAAGCTCCGGAGTTTATGAGATTCTCCATAATCTTCCTGTTGATGCAACCGGAAGGCATTCTTTCCACAAAATCGAAAACGTCCTTGAACGGCCCGCGCTGAGTCCTTTCCCAAATCACCGTTTTGATGACATTCTCTCCCACACCCTTAACTCCTGCAAGACCGAAACGGATATCTCCCGAATTGTTGACGGTGAAGGTAGTGGAACTTTCGTTGATGTCCGGCCCCTTCACCTGTACCTTGCTGCGGCGGCTGTCATCCATTATCTTGGTGATTTCCTCGATGTTGTCCAGATTGCAGCTGAGGTTGGCGGCAAAGAACTCCGCAGGATAGTGGCATTTCAACCAGGCAGTCTGGTAGCTTATCCAGGCATAGCAGGTGGAATGCGACTTGTTGAAGGCATATTCGGCGAATGCCCGCCAGTCCTTCCATATCTTTTCAAGCTTGTCGGCAGGAAGACCGTTCTTGATGCCGCCTTCCATGAATTTGCTGTTGAGCGACTCAAGCACCGTCAACTGCTTCTTGCCCATTGCCTTGCGAAGCTTATCGGCCTCGCCTTTGGTGAAGCCGGCCAGTTTCTGGGAAAGAAGCATCACCTGCTCCTGATATACCGTGATGCCGTATGTATCCTTCAGAAATTCTTCCATCTGCGGAAGGTCATAAGTGATAGGCTTCACGCCGAGCTTGCGGTCCACGAAGTCCGGAATATAGTCCATAGGACCCGGACGGTAGAGGGCATTCATTGCGATAAGGTCCTCGAAACGTGTCGGACGCAGCTTCTGAAGCCACTCCTTCATACCGGGAGACTCGAACTGGAATATTGAAGTGGTGTCGCCGCGACCGTAAAGTTCGTATGTGGCTTTGTCATCTATCGGAATCGCTTCGATGTCGATATCGATACCGTGTCCTTCCTTTATGAGATCCAGAGTCTTGTGAATTATGGAGAGAGTGTTGAGGCCAAGAAAGTCCATCTTGAGCAGACCGCACTCCTCGATATAATGGCCGTCATATTGGGAGGTCCATACGTCCTGTCCGGTGTCCTTGTCTTTGGACAGGCAGATAGGGATATACTCTCCGAGGTTGCCCGGACCGATTATGGTGGCGCAGGCGTGCATTCCCACCTGACGCACGCTTCCTTCCAGCTGCTGTGCAAAAGAAAGCACCTCCTTGTTGAGGTCGTTGTTCTCCTTTGCTAACTCTTCCTTGAACTCCGGCACAAGACGGAAGCAGTTCTTCAGATTTATCTTGACGGATTTCTCTTCCTGCGTGCCGTCGTCATTCTGTATCTTTTCACTCAGGCGGGCCGGCACCATTTTGGAAAGACGGTTTGACTCGTCTATGGACACGTGGCTGATGCGGGCCACATCCTTTATTGCGCCCTTGGCCAGCATAGTGCCGAAAGTTATGACGCGGGAGACGTGGTCGATGCCATATTTCTCCTCGACATAGCGGTGAGCCACTTCGAGATTCTCGAAATCCACGTCAATATCCGGCATCGAGATGCGGTCAGGATTGAGAAAACGCTCGAACAGAAGCTGATACCTGATAGGGTCAAGGTTGGTGATGCGAAGGCAATACGCCACCACCGAACCGGCGGCGGAACCTCTGCCGGGGCCAACCATATAGCCCCTGTCGCGCGAAGCGCGGATATAGTCCTGGACTATCAGGAAATAGTCCGGGAATCCCATCTTGCAGATGGTCTTGAGTTCGAAGGCAATGCGCTCGTTCTGCTCCTCGGAGAGGGTTTCGCCGTATCGGCTGCGGGCTCCTTCGTAGGTAAGGTGGCACAGATAAGCCACGGAGCGGCAGAAATCGTCACCGCGATAATTGCCTTTGGCATCGTTTCGGCTCACCTCCACAAACTCGGCATATTTTGCGAGAAATTCATCTATTCGGGCAAGAAAATCATCCGGGATGGCGAATTTCGGAAGAATATAGTCGTGGTCGATGTTGTAACTGTCGCACTTGCCGGCCACCTCAAGCGTATTGGCAATGACTTCCGGATGGTTCGGGAAAAGAAGGGACATTTCCTCTTCGCTCTTGAGCCACTCCTGCTGTGTATAGTGCAGACGGTCGGGATCATCGATATCGGAATTGGTAGTCAGGCAGATGAGCCTGTCGTGAGCCGGAGCGTCCTCCTTGCGTATGAAATGGGAGTCGTTGGTCGCCACCACCTTTACACCGAGAGACGCGGCAAGGCGGAAGATTTCGGGGTTCACACGGCTCTGCGCTTCATATACATCGGAAGCGAAACCTGTCTCCGACTTGTGGAGCATCACCTCCAGATAGTAATCTTCTCCGAAAAGATTCTTGTGCCAGCGAATCGCCTCTTCGGCAGCTTCGACGTTTCCGTCCAGAATATTCTGCGGAATCTCTCCTGCAAGGCAGGCTGAGCAGCAGATGAGGTTTTCGTGGTATTTCTCCAACACCTCGTGGGATACTCTCGGCCTGTAATACATTCCCTCGATGTGGCCGGCGGTGCATATCTTCATCAGATTGCGATAGCCTTCATAGTTCTTTGCCAGAAGGATGAGGTGATAATAGTTGCGGTGGTCCCTGTCCTTGAGATGGTGGTCGTAGTGGCGGGTCACATAGACTTCGCAGCCGACAATGGGCTTGACAAGCAGTTTTCCATCGGAGTCCTTGTTGGCGTCGGAATAGGCATATTTCAGGAACTCCTTCACTCCGTACATATTGCCGTGGTCGGTAATGGCCAGGGCAGGCATCTCCAATTCTCTGGCCCTTGCGAAAAGTTTTCCTATGTCGGAAAGTCCGTCTAGAATCGAGTACTGTGTATGAACGTGAAGGTGTACGAATGCCATCTGTAAAGCTTTGGGGCTAAATGAGTGATTTTCCTGTCATAAGTTCCGGCTGCGGGATTCCCATCAGTTTCAGGATTGTAGGGGCGATATCGGCCAGACGGCCGTCGCGAACCTCCCTGACGTCCGGATCCACGACGATGAACTGCACTTTGTTGAGGGAGTGGGCTGTATTCGGCGTACCGTCGGGATTCACCGCATTGTCGGCATTGCCGTGATCGGCGGTGATGATGACGCTGTAGCCTGCCTTCCGGGCAGCGCGGACCACCTCTCCCACTGCGCTGTCGATATAGCGTACGGCCCGGCAGATTGCATCATAGACTCCGGTATGGCCCACCATATCGCCATTGGCGAAATTGAGGATAATCATATCGTGCTTTCCGGTGGCGATGTCCGCCACGAGAGCCTCCTTCACCTGAGGTGCGCTCATCTCGGGCTGAAGGTCGTAGGTTGCCACTTTCGGAGAGTTTATGAGGATTCTGTCTTCGTTTTCGAACTCCTTCTCACGGCCACCGTTGAAGAAGAAAGTCACGTGGGCGTATTTTTCAGTCTCGGCAATGCGAAGCTGAGTCCTGCCGGCAGCAGCGACTACCTCTCCAAGCGTCTGACGCACGTTCTCCTTGTCGAAGAGGATGTGCAGACCCGTGAATTTATCGTCATACGGAGTAAGGCAGCAATAGTGCAGGGGAATGGTGTGCATCCCCATCTCCGGCATATCCTGCTGGGTAAGGACTGTGGTTATCTCGCGGGCGCGGTCGTTGCGGAAGTTGAAGAAAATGACGGCATCACCCTCTTCGATTGTAGCCACCGGCTTTCCATCCTCTCCGACTATGCATACAGGCTTGATGAATTCATCCGTAACGCCTTCCGCATAAGACTTTGCGATGGCCGCCGCAGCACTCACCGCCTTCTCTCCGATACCGTTGACTATCAAGTCATAGCCGACTTTCACCCTCTCCCAGCGCTTGTCGCGGTCCATCGTGTAGAAACGGCCGCATACAGAAGCTATCCTGCCGGTAGTCTGAGCCATTTTCGACTCCAGTTCCTCTACAAAGCCCCTGCCGCTTTTGGGGTCTGTGTCGCGACCGTCCATAAGACAGTGGACGAAGACTTTGTCAAGACCGCAGCGCTTTGCCTCGGCGAGAAATTCATAAAGATGGTTCAGGGAACTGTGCACGCCGCCGTGGGAGCAGAGGCCCATGAAATGAAGTTTCTTTCCGCTCTTTTTCACATATTCGTATGCCGCAGCTATTTCCGCATTCTTCATAAGTGCGTGGTCGCGGCAGGCCATATTTATCTTCACAAGGTCCTGATAGACGATGCGGCCGCCGCCGATATTGAGATGCCCCACTTCGCTGTTGCCCATCTGGCCGTCAGGCAGACCTACGTCTTCGCCGGAGGCATCAAGATGTGAGAAAGGATATTTAGCCCTGAGAGCGTCGATTTCAGGAGTCCCGGTGGTATATATTGCGTTGGACTTGTCACACTTGCCTTCACCCCATCCGTCGAGAATCATCAAAAGTACACGTTTGTTCATATTTTTCGTATTTTTGTATCTGTGCAAAGATACTATTTATTACGGCAATTGGGAAAATGAAGAAAAATAAAGATATCAACAGACGTTCAAGCCGCCATGCATCGGCAAATCACAGAACTTTGAAGGAAATCCGCGGAGTGAAGGTCAAGGGGGAGAGAAGGAGCAGGAGCGTTGCAGAGGCTGAGGGTGTGATGAGCATGTCACGCGACGGCTTCGGATTCGTCAAGGCGGAAGGTTACGAAGAAGACATCTATATACCCTGGAGACAAATGCACGGCGCCCTGAACGGAGACCGCGTGAAGGTGGCTGTCAGCAATAAGAAAATCCGCTCGAAGAGCCACAGCACTGAAGGTCGGGTTGTGGCGGTGCTGGAGAGAAGCACGCGTCCGCACATCGGCACACTTGTGGTGCGCGGCAACAGAATATGGGCCATCGTGGAGAGCAAGACAATGCCGTACGACATACGCATCGACGTTGCATCTCCCCAAGAGCTTCCGCAGATGGGAGGCATTCAGGCGGCACACGGGCTGAAGGTGGCGGTGCTCGTCACGGACTGGCCGAAAAATGCTCCCGAGCCGCTCGGCAGAATTGTCGATGTTCTCGGCAAGCCCGGTGACAATGACACCGAAATGCACGCCATCCTTGCCGAATACCAGCTGCCTTACAGGTTTGAACCGCCCGTAGAGGAAGCTGCGAACGCGATTCCCGACACCATAACCGCAAAGGAGATGGAAGGCAGACGAGACTTCCGCAAGGTCACCACTTTCACCATAGACCCGGCGGACGCAAAGGACTTCGACGATGCCCTGTCCTACAGGAAACTTGAAAACGGCAACTTTGAAATAGGAGTCCATATTGCAGACGTGACGCACTACGTGAAGCCGGATTCCATAATCGACCGTGAGGCTTTCTCGCGCGGCACTTCCGTCTATCTTGCAGACCGCACCGTGCCGATGCTGCCGGAGCAGCTTTCCAACAAGCTCTGCTCGCTCAGGCCCCACGAAGACAAACTCTGCTACAGTGCAGTTTTTGAACTCTCGGACAAGGCCCGTGTGAAGTCCGAGTGGTTCGGCCGCACCATCATCAATTCCGACTACAGATTCGATTACGAACAGGCTCAGGATATAATTGAAAATCAGAAAGGACCTCTGTGCAACGAGATTCTCGACATATATTCTCTCTCTCAGATTCTGCGCAAGGAGAGGTTCGAGAGCGGAGCGATTTCATTTGAAAGGCCGGAGATGAAAATAGTCTGCGGGGCCGACGGCAAGCCCGTTGACGTGATACGCAAGGAATCCAAAGAAAGCAACTGGCTAATAGAGGAGTTCATGCTTCTGGCCAATCGTCGTGTGGCCGAATTCGTGGCCCTCAAATGCAAGGCTAAAGATCCTGCCTTCGTCTATAGAATCCACGAAGACCCCAATCCGGAGAAATTGGATGCCCTGCGCAGTTTCGCCAAAAACTTCGGCAGGAAACTCGGCGATACAGCCGACCCGAAGCACGCCGCCGGCAGCCTCAACGCCCTTATGAAAGAGGCGAAGGGCTCTCCGGAAGAGAACGCCCTGCAGATGTTGGCGCTGCGCTCGATGGCCCGCGCCCGCTACAGCACGGACAACATCGGCCACTATGGCCTTGCCTTCACCCGCTACTGCCATTTCACCTCACCTATCCGCCGGTATCCCGATATGATGGTCCACCGTCTGCTGGACATCTATTCCCAAGGAGGCAAGTCACAGGACAGGCTTCTCTATGAAGACCTTTCGAAACATTGCTCCGAACGGGAGCAGATTGCCACCGAGGCGGAAAGAGCCAGCATAAAGTACAAGACAGTGGAGTTTATGCAGGACAAAATCGGAAAGGAGTTCGACGGCTATATCAGCGGTCTGACACAGTGGGGACTCTATGTGGAGGTGGAACCGACCCGCATTGAAGGGATGGTGGCGCTGCGCGAAATCACTGAAGATTATTTTCTTTTCGATGAGGAGAAATATGAAACCAGAGGCAAGACCACAGGCATCGTCTTCCACCTCGGAGACAAGGTACGCGTACGCGTCCTGCGCGCCAGCCTCGAACAGAAGATATTGGATTACCAACTGATTCTATCCGACAATGCCTGATTCAAGATTCAATGTAAAGTATTGCGTATTACTGCCGATAGTGCTTGCAGTCACCATATTCCTATGGTGCTGCCCGCCATCTTTCTTCGGCAGTCTCGGCGATGTCCTGACGGTCACACAACAGCGTACGATAGCCATCTTTGCATTTGCGGCCCTGATGTGGATTTTCGAAATCGTTCCCAACTGGGTGACATCGCTGATGGTCATTGTGATTTCTCTTCTCACGATTTCCGACAAGAGCGTCTGGTTCTGTCTCAATCCTCAGGATGGAAGCGTGTTCATCCCGATGAAAGAACTGATGAGGGCATTTGCCGATCCTGTGGTGATGCTCTTTATGGGCGGATTCATGGTAGCCATCGTTGCAACCAAATACGGCATTGACGTGACTATGGCCAGGATTCTCCTTAAGCCTTTCGGACGGAATCCGAAAATGGTATTGCTCGGTGTGCTCATAGTCACATCCTCCTTTTCGATGTTTATGAGTGACACTGCCACTGCGGCAATCTTCCTGACCTTTCTCGCTCCCGTGTTCGCCTCCCTTCCCGATACCGACAGAAAAGGAAAGACGGGCCTTGTCCTTGCGATTCCGCTGGCTTCCAATCTGGGAGGCATAGGTACGCCCATCGGCACTCCTCCGAACGCAACCGCTGTGGGGAATCTGGACTCATTTGCCGGCATCACCATCGGTTTCGGCGAGTGGGCGATGAGAATGATTCCGTTCGTAGCGGTGATGATTCTTTTCGCCTGGATGCTGCTGATGTGGTTCTTCCCATTCCAATCCAAGGAAATCGTCTTGAAAATCAAGAAGGACACCCACCGCAGAACATATAAGGACTACATTGCCTGGATAACGATTCCTGCGACTATTCTCCTATGGATGACCGGGCAGATTCACGGTATAAGTTCCAACATAATTGCGCTGATTCCTCTGGTGGTCTTTACCGCTACCGGTGTGGCTGACAAGAATGATATACGGAACATCAACTGGGAGGTTCTATGGCTTGTGGCGGGAGGTTTCGCTCTCGGATACGCCCTTGATGGTACCGGGCTTGCCAAGGCGCTCGTGGATTCAATCAACTTCTCGGCTATGAACATCATCATAATGTTCCTGGTTGCGGGGCTCATCTGTTACCTGCTCAGCAACTTCATAAGCAATTCAGCCACCGCTGCGCTCCTCATACCGATAATGATTACTATGGGAAAGGGCGTCCTCTCAAGCGGAAACGCCGCATTGTTCAACTCTTTGGGAGGTCAGGCGGGCCTTTCCGTATTCATTGCCCTGTGTGCCTCCATAGCGATGTGCCTTCCCATCTCCACGCCTTCCAATGCAATTGCCACATCCACCGGACTGGTGAACACCAGGGAAATGGCGAAAATCGGCATCATCATCGGCATCACCGCCTTCACCCTCGGCTTCTTCTGGATTACCTGCCTGTTCCCGTTTCCTGCAGCATAGCCGGCCTCCCCATAACGAGAGACCGGCTTCCGCAAAAACCCATATATGAAAAAAACAACTTAATCTACATATACATCAAGTACATTGATGTATATAAGGTAATTCTTGGACTCCAGTTGGAGTCTATGATGATTTTTCTATTGTTTCTGCGGAAAGGTTTGTACCGCGCGCGAGAAGTAGATACAGAAAATAATTTTAGTTAATAATAATTTCCCGAAGTAGACATCGGTGATTTTGATTGAAAAAAATCACTATATTCGCACCATAGTTCATTTTCAGCGCTGGATTTCCCGGAGGCGAATTGTTTCGTACCCGGCTGTGGGGGAACCCTAATTTGCCGAACACTTCAGTAGCGATGGAGTCATGGCTGAACCGTCAGACCGCAACGACGCGAGGTCTTTCGGCCGGGAAATCAGGACGCGGTCCGGCGTTTGAGGTGATTGATGGATGGGTGAATAGCAGCGGAGCCGGGGCCTTGCGGCTGCCGGGAAGTTTAACTTATCAATCACTCAAACTATGGCGCGCAAGTACCGCAATTTCGTCTATGACGAGAACCAACGATTCATTTACCCCACATCGGACTGGGGCTTCAAGTATCTTCTGGGCAGCGAGGAAAACAAGGATATCCTGCTGGAGCTGCTGAACAGGCTATTTCCCGACTATCACATCGAGAGCCTGGAATTTCTGCCACGCGACATCACCATCCCCGTGGGCAAGATGCGTGATGCCAGTTTCGACGTCCACTGCCGGCTGAAGGACGGGAGCCGTATGGTCATAGAGATGCAGAACTATGTGAAGAGTTCTTTCTTCGACCGCTCGACCATCTATACGGCGGCAGCGGTTCTGGACCACTATGTGAACTCCCGGACGAAGGGATATTCGATAGGAAAGACCATCTTTCTGGCTTTCGCTGGGGACCCTCTTTTCAAAACAGTCGCCAGGACGCCGGTGAGGCTGGCGATGTGTGACATTGACGAGGCGGAGACCACGCAAAGAAGCGACAAGGTGTTGCAAATCTTCATAGAGTTGCCTAAATTTGCGGGGAGTCTGCAAGAAATCAACGAGGATACCCCTTTTCTGGAAAAGCTGTCATATGTCCTGATGGAAATGGCTGACTGTGAAGATATTCCGGAAAACCTCAACGATCCGTTGCTGGAGCGTTTGTTTAAAGCCGCAGACACCGCAAAAATGAAACGGGACACCAAGGAAAGCTACATGAAATCCATTATCGGGGAGGCCGAATACGAAGCCAATCTGGAGGACTGGAAGGCCGAAGGGCTTGAAGAAGGCCGCAAGGAAGGTCGCGCAGAAGGTCGCGCAGAAGGCCGTGTAGAAGGCCGTGCCGAGGGCCGTGCAGAAGGTCGCGCTGAAGGTCGCGCTGAAGGTCAGCGCGAAGTGGCAAGGAAGATGAAGGCGGAAGGGCTTGATTCGGCACTGATATCCAGCTGCACAGGACTGACAACCGAAGAAATCGAACTGCTCTAACCGCACCGAAGTGTGTGATGTGTCCATCTCTCACTATGACACTCCATACGACGGAACCTGGATAATTCAATGAAAACCGTTCGAAGGTTACGGCACTTTCCGTTAAAAAGACCGTTCGGCTTATTGAGAAATTGCGCGGCCACGAGTGAATTCGTGGTCGCGCAACTTCCAGATTAATAACTCAGGCGAAAAGCATACTACATCATTCCGCCCATGCCCGGATTCATCGCCGGCATTGCCGGAGTTTCCTCCTTGATGTCTGCAAGAGCACACTCTGTAGTAAGGAACATACCTGCTACGGATGCAGCATTCTGAAGAGCCACACGTACAACTTTGGTAGGGTCGATGACACCGGATGTGAGAAGATTCTCGAATTTGTCGGTGCGGGCATTGTAGCCGAAATCTGCCTTGCCGTCGCGGACTTTCTGGACAATCACACTGCCTTCCTTGCCTGCATTCTCGGCGATGGTGCGGATAGGAGCCTCAATTGCCTTCGCAACGATGTTGATGCCCGTGGTTTCATCTTCGTTCTCGCCTTTCATCTTCTCAAGAGCCTTGCTTGCGCGTACATAAGCCACGCCGCCACCAGCCACGATACCTTCCTCGACGGCTGCACGTGTTGCATTGAGAGCATCCTCCACGCGATCTTTCTTTTCCTTCATTTCAACCTCTGAAGCAGCGCCTACATAGAGAACGGCAACACCGCCGGCAAGTTTGCCGAGACGCTCCTGAAGTTTCTCCCTGTCATAGTCGCTTGTAGTGGTGGCAATCTGCTTGCGGATCTGGTTGGCGCGGTCAGTGATGGCATCCTTGTCGCCTGCACCGTTCACGATGGTGGTGTTATCCTTGTCGATGACAACTTTTTCTGCACTTCCGAGCATATCAGGAGTTGCACCTTCAAGAGTGAACCCTCTTTCTTCAGATATCACGATACCTCCTGTAAGGGTGGCGATATCCTGGAGCATCTCCTTGCGACGGTCACCGAAACCCGGAGCTTTCACTGCAGCAATCTTAAGAGTGCCGCGCAGACGGTTCACAACGAGAGTCGTGAGAGCCTCTCCATCTATGTCTTCGGCTATGATGAGAAGAGATTTGCCTTCGCGGGCAATAGGCTCCAGAACCGGCATAAGGTCCTTCATCGTGGAAATCTTCTTATCTGTGATAAGAATGGACGGCTGGTCGAGAACCGCTTCCATCTTGTCGGGATTTGTCATGAAATATGCTGAGATGTAACCTCTGTCGAACTGCATACCCTCAACCACTTTGACCTCTGTTTCGGTGCCCTTCGCCTCTTCGACAGTAATGACGCCGTCCTTCTTCACCTTGCTCATTGCATCTGCGATGAGCTTGCCGATATAATTGTCATTGTTGGCAGAGATGGTGCCGACCTGCTCAATCTTGGAGTAATCGTCGCCCACTTCATTGCTTTGCTTTTTGAGATCTTCGACAACCTTTGCGACAGCCTTGTCGATGCCACGCTTGAGGTCCATCGGATTTGCTCCGGCAGCTACGTTCTTGAGTCCCACACCGATGATGGCCTGTGCCAAAACGGTAGCGGTTGTTGTGCCGTCACCTGCCTGATCGTTGGTCTTGGAAGCGACTTCACGAACCATCTGAGCACCCATATTCTGGAACCTGTCTTCAAGCTCTACTTCTTTTGCTACGGTCACACCGTCCTTGGTTACGTGCGGAGCACCGAATTTCTTGTCGATGACCACATTGCGGCCTTTAGGGCCAAGAGTTACCTTAACTGCGTTTGCAAGTGCGTCAGCACCTTCCTTCATAAGGTTGCGCGCTTCAATGTTGAATTTGATATCTTTTGCCATAATTTTTTCCTCCTGAATTAATTAAGAACTGCAACCACGTCACTCTGACGCATAATCAGATAGTCTTTACCATCCACCGAAATCTCGGTGCCGGCATATTTGCCGTAAAGAACGGTATCGCCCACCTTGAGCTCCATAGGTTCGTCTTTCTTGCCGCCGCCAACTGCAACTACTTTGCCCTGCTGCGGTTTTTCTTTTGCGGTATCAGGAATGATAAGTCCGCTTGCTGTCTTTGTCTCAGCCTCTTTGGCCTCGATAAGGACTCTGTCTGCCAATGGTTTGATTGTCATAATTTTTATGTTTTACGTTGTTTTGTTATTTTTGTGCATGCGACCGCTCTGAAGGCCGTTCGACAATGGAATAGACAAAATAAATGCCAATGCACAAAATTATGACAAAATGTCACCTTATTTTACTGATGACCGTAGCGGTGACAGCGGCTTCATGCGGCGGACACAGGGGACCTTCCCTCTCCGAATATGGCAGTCAGAACAGCGAATATCGTGCTATGATGTTCGAGAAATATGCCCTTCAACTGCTTTCTGAAAGCCCTGAAAGAGCATTGGCAAGGCAGGACAGCACCATGCGGTCCGTATCGCAGGACAGTGCGGCCTTTTTCCAAATGGTCGAACTCCAGGATCACTTCTTTAAAGACCCGAATTCTCCCTATCGGTGTGAAGATTTCTGCCTGCCCGTCCTTTTCGCCATAGTTGAATCTCCATTTACCCCGGACAGTGCCAGATTTGCCGCAAAGGCTGACATTGCCCACTTCAGCCTCAACCGCATCGGCACAACAGCGACAGACTTCAGTTTCACTCTGAAGGGAGGCCGCACGCGCACACTCCACTCAGTGAAGGCCGAGCGGACGTTGCTCTTCTTCAGCAACCCCGGCTGCACCCTCTGCCGGCAGATAACCGAGGAACTCTCATCTATCCCCGGGATGGAGAAAATGGTTGAAGAGGGCTATCTCTCCATTGTCAACATATACCCCGACGACGATGTGGAAGCCTGGTACGGATATCTCGCCGAATATCCACCCTATTGGATAAGCGGCTATGCACCGGAGGTTGACGGGCCGCAGGGTCCCTATTTTCTGCGCGCCATCCCGACCCTCTATCTTCTCGATCGAGACAAGAGAGTACTGCTCAAAGATGCCCCTCTCGAAAGAATTCTGGCGGAATTGAATATTTTTGCAGAATGAAAGGACCAGATGCAAAAAAAATAGAGGCTCTCTTCGACTCCATAGCCCCGGACTACGACAGACTGAACCATCTGCTCTCGCTCGGAGTGGACCTCTCCTGGCGGCGCAGAGCCCTCAAACATATTGTAGAAGCCGACAGGCCTCAGCAGATACTCGACATAGCCTGCGGCACCGGCGACTTCAGCATCGCCATCTGCAGGAAAGCCAACCCCTCCACGACCGTCACCGGCCTCGACCTCTCGGAAGGAATGCTAAAGGTGATGGAGGAAAAAGTGGCCAAGGCGGGGCTAAAGGGCCGCATCAGCGCCGAGCAGGGCAACAGCGAACAGATGCGCTGGTCCGACGGCTCGTTTGACAGAGCCACAATCGCCTTCGGCATACGCAATTTCGAAAACCGCGAAGCGGCCCTGCGGGAGATCTTCAGAGTGCTCCGTCCGGGCGGCCGCCTTGTCATACTCGAACTGTCGGTACCGTCAAACCCCATCGTCCGCCGGCTCTACAACCTCTATTTCACACGGCTGCTGCCTGCAATCGGCGGCCGCATTTCCGGCGAAAAAGTCGCATACAACTACCTTCCCGCCTCCGTCCTGAAATTTCCGGGGAAGGAGGAGTGGATGGCCACGATGCGCAGCTGCGGCTTCGACCCCGTCCGGCACAAGTCTTTCACACTCGGCATCTGCCGGGAATATATAGGAGAAAAACCAAGATGACCCTCAAATCCTGTCTGAAGTCGATGCGCCTGCGCACACTTCCCCTTTCCCTTTCCGGCACAGTTGTCGGCATAGCGATGGCCTCCGCCACCTGCACCCCCGAAGCTGGAACCGTCATAACGCTGGTAGCAACCACCATCCTCCTCCAGATACTCTCAAACCTCTCCAATGAACTGGGCGACACCCTCCATGGTACCGACACCGCCGACAGGCAGGGCATCCGCTACTCCATTATGGACGGTGAGATGACGGTGGCGCAGATGAAACGGCTGATAACGGCAGTGGCCATCTCCTGCTGCATCAGCGGCACTGCTATGATACTCTTCAGCTTCAGGACACTGCTGGCGACGGAACCGCTTCTTTTCATTCTCCTCGGCGCCGCTGCCATTTGGGCCGCAATGCACTACACCCTCGGCAAAAATCCATACGGCTACAGAGGCCTCGGCGACATCTTCGTATTCATATTTTTCGGTCTGGTATCGACTCTCGGAGCATCCTACATCTGCAGTCACACTCTTTCTCCGCTATGGTCTCTGCCTGCCTGCGGAATCGGCTTCTTCAGCGTGGGAGTGCTGAATGTAAACAATATCAGGGATATGAAAACCGACGCCGCCACCCGCACCACAATGGCGCTGAGGTTGGGAGCCCACCGCGCCCGCATCTACCATACGGTTCTCATCGCTTCAGGCTGGGCTGCAATGCTCTCCTACTCGGCCCTCACCGCCACCTCCCTATGCGACTGGCTTTATGCAGCGACACTGCCGCTCTTTGTTCTCCACCTGCGCGGAGTATGGACTCGCTCCGACCGCAGCCTCGACCCGATGCTGCCGTTGCTTGTTATGAGCACCTTCGCTCTTGCACTTCTTTTTCTGATTTGAAATCGGCAGGAGGGCGGCCTCCTAAAAGCCTGAAAGCCTAAAAGATTGCATAAAGGGCCGAGCCGCTGCCGGACATTGAAGCATATACGGCCCCCTGGTCGTAGAGGCGCTGCTTGGCGGCGGCAAGAGAAGGGTGTTTTTTGAAGACACTCTCTTCAAAGTCGTTAACCAGCATATCTTTCCATTCTGATATCGGCCTTCGCAGAACATCTTCAAGCAAAATGGAAGGGCGGCCGGGGGTTACCCCTGCATAAGCCTCCCGTGTCGAGACAAACACGTCTTGAGGAGCAACCATTATCCGATGTCCGTCCAAAGCCGCTTCGGTAAGAGAGTGTGGTGTAAGAATTTCGCCGCGTCCACGGGCGAACATCGGTTGGTTGTATATGAAAAACGGGCAGTCGCTTCCTATCTCCGAGGCCAGTGCTGCGAGCTTTTCCTGCGAAAGTTCCAGATTGAACAACAGATTCAAGGCCTTGAGAGTAAATGCAGCGTCGGATGAACCTCCCCCAAGGCCGGCACCTGAAGGTATGTTCTTGTAGAGCCCGATGCCCACCGGAGGTATTCCGTATTCCTTCCGCATAAGTTCCCACGCCTTTGTGCAAAGGGTATCCTCAAAATCAGCATTATAGATTTTCACTCCGAAACTATCGGAGAAATTGACTTCGAGAATATCGCAGAGCTCCCTCACGGGAACGAAAACCGTTTCAATGTCGTGATACCCGTCAGGCCTGCGCGCAATGACGTTAAGCCCAAGATTTATTTTTGCGTTCGGATGGAACAGCATCTGAAAGAATTTTCTAACCGCACTTCGAATAGCCGCAGTCGAGGCAGACCAGACATCCTTCCTGATAAATCAGATTCTTGCCGCCGCAGTGGCCGCAGGTCTTGCCGCTTTCGTCGCGCGTGCCGTCAGGAATATAACGCTTGAGGGCGCGTTCCACACCGTTCTTCCAGGTGTTGATGCTTTCGCTGTCGAGTTCGAGGCCCTGGACAAGGTTGAGTACATCCACAATAGGCATTCCGTTGCGGAGAACGCCGGAGATGAGTTTGGCATAGTTCCAGAACTCCTTGTTGAACATGTGGGAGATACCGCCCACAACTCCCGGATAGCCGTATTTGTCTTCGTAGTGGAAGTCGTAGCGGCTCTTGCCTGTGCTCGGATCCTTTTCCTTGACTATACGGCCGTGAGTGATGGAATGCGGAATATCGCGTGTATCTTCATCCACAAGACCGGTGAAGATCTCATATGGCTCACCGTTCATCAGACCGACGAGGGCGATCCATTTCTCTGAACCGTTCCTGAAGCGGATGATGTCGGCTTCGAGAGATTGCGGGCGCTTCTTAGGTTTGATTGTGGTCGAGCTCTTCTTCGTCTCTCCGTCCTTCGATACAAGAACGCCTGTACGCGAACCTTCGCGATACACCGTCACACCCTTGCATCCGGACTCCCAGGCTGCCTTGTAAACTTCGGCAACTGTATCTTCGGTGATGTCTTTAGGAAGGTTTACGGTCACGCTTATGGAGTGGTCCACCCATTTCTGCATCTGTCCCTGCATCTTGACTTTTGCCACCCAGTCAATGTCGGCGGCAGTCGAATTGGCATAAGGAGAAGCGGCCACAAGCTTGTCGAGCTCGGCCTCGCTCATAGAGAGCACCTGCTCGCGGTCATAGCCGTTGATTTCTGCCCAGTCAAGAAACTTGTGATGGAATACGAAATACTCTTCGAAGCAGTCGCCCTTGTCGTCCTTGAATGATATCTTGACGTTCTTGTCGCTTGGATTGACTTTCTTGCGGCGGGTGTAGAACGGACGGAAGACAGGCTCGATACCGGAAGTGGTCTGAGTCATCAGGCTCGTTGTGCCGGTAGGGGCGATTGTCAGCATCGAGATGTTGCGACGGCCCACCTGTGTCATCAGTTCATACAACTGGGGATCAGCCTCCTTGATTCGGAGAATCATAGGATTTGCCTTCTCTTTTTCGGCGTTGAAAATAGGGAATGCGCCTCGTTCCTGAGCCATATTGACAGATGAGCGGTACGCCTCCACTGCAAGAGTCTTCTGCACCTGGACTGCGAAGTCGATGGCCTCTTTCGAGCCGTAGGTCAGACCGAGAGCGGCCAACATATCGCCTTCGGCTGTTATGCCCAGACCTGTGCGGCGTCCGCCGAGACTCTTCGAACGGATCTTGAGCCAGAGGTTGTACTCCTTGCGCTTGATCTCGTCGTCTTCAGGATCGCTCTTTATCTTGTTGATAATAAGCTCTATCTTTTCCATCTCAAGATCAATGAGGTCGTCCATCATACGCATCGCCATTGCGACGTGCTTCTTGAAGAGATCCATATCAAACTTGGCTTTTTTGGTGAAAGGATTCTTCACATATGCGTAGAGGTTCATGGCAATCAGGCGGCAGCTGTCATAAGGACAGAGAGGAATCTCACCGCAAGGATTCGTACTGATCGTACGGTATCCCTGGTCAGCATAGCAGTCCGCTACGGACTCGCGAAGTACGGTGTCCCAGAAGAGTACGCCGGGCTCAGCACTCTTCCACGCATTGTGTATAATCTTTCTCCAAAGGAGAGTTGCATCTATTGTCTTGACAATCTTCGGATTGTCTCCATAGACAGGATATTGCTGGCGGTACGGCTTGCCTCCGAGAGCCGAGCGCATGAATTCGTCGTCAATTTTTACGGAAACGTTCGCGCCGGTCACCTTGCCCTGCTCCATCTTTGCATCGATGAAATTCTCAGCATCCGGATGTTTGATGGAAACCGAGAGCATCAGAGCTCCGCGCCGGCCGTCCTGGGCCACTTCACGGGTGGAGTTGGAATAGCGCTCCATAAACGGAACAAGGCCGGTGGAAGTCAGAGCGCTGTTGAGCACCGGACTGCCTGTAGGACGGATATGGGAGAGGTCGTGGCCAACGCCGCCGCGACGCTTCATAAGCTGCACCTGCTCCTCGTCAATCATCATTATTCCGCCGTAGCTGTCAGCCGGACGGTCCTGACCGATGACGAAACAGTTGCTCAGAGAAGCAACCTGATAGTCGTTGCCTATACCGGTCATAGGGCCTCCCTGAGGTATCACGTATTTGAAGTCTTTCAGAAGACGGTAGATTTCTTCCGCTTCCATCGGATTGGCATATTTATGCTCGATTCTCGCGAACTCAGCCGCAAGCCGGTGGTGCATATCGTCCGGAGATTTCTCATAAAGATTTCCGAAGGAATCCTTCAGAGCATATTTGTTGATCCATACAGAAGCTGCCAGTTCGTCACCGCCAAAATAAGCCTTGCTGGCCGCCAAAGCCTCTTCATACTTGAAACTCTTCATATTGAAATTGCGTTGTAAAATTCAAGTTACGAAGGTATTTGAAAAACCTTGCAGTTTTCGGTGCTCTCCTGAGGTTTTTTCCACAACATAATGAACAAAGGCATTGATAAAATCTGCCTTTTCTCTTTCAAATCTTCATTGAAGGTCGAATTACAAACGATTTTTGTATCTTTGTCAAAACTGTTTGAAATGCGCACGGAAATTTCATCCATCGGAAAACAGGCCGTTATCGAAAAACTCTTCGGCCAGACAGGATTCACCAACGAAAATCCTATAAGAATCACAGAAAAGGGAGAGTGCAGTTCATCCCACAAGATAATGCTCGAAGGAGTGGATTTCGACCTCGTCTATACTCCTCTCAAGCACCTCGGCTACAAGGCTGCTCTCAATGTTTTCGGTGAACTTTACGCCTCTGTGCGGAATCCCGTTTCGCTCTCCGTGACGTTGGGAATCTCCAAGAGGTTCTGTTACGAAGACATAGAGGAACTCTGGAAGGGCATCGTCACCGCCTCCATGGAGCACTCCGTAAAACACCTGTCACTCAATCTCAGACCCTCCATCAACGGCCTCTGCATAAGCTTGAGTTCCTGCGGAGTCCAGAAGAAAAGCGTGCTTGAGCAGATTCCTGAAAGCAAGAATATGGATCTGATATGCCTGAGCGGCCACCTTGGTGCGGCTTATATGGGCCTTCACGTTCTGGAGAGGGAGAAGGTTGCCTTCAACGAAAACGGCAGACAGCCGCAGATTGAGAAATACAAAGCTGTGCTGGGCAGTTACCTCAACCCTGAGATCAAACCGGATATGCTGAATCGTCTGATTGAGGCCGGAATCGTACCTTCGCGCGGATATTTCCTTACCGAAGGTCTGGGTGCAGCCATCCTGCGGCTTACAAAGGACACCGGCTTCGGTGCAAAAGTCTACGTTGAAAAGATACCTATCTCCTCACAGACTTTCGCTATGGCGGAAGAGATTGATATAGACCCCGTTACAGCAGCTATGAACGGTGGAGACGACTATAGGTTCATATTCACCGTGCCTATCGGGAAACACGATACGATACGCAAGGATTTTCAGGATTTTGACGTCATCGGCCATCTCGCAAAGCCTGACGTGGGAGCGGTACTCGTCACCCCGGAAGGCGCGGAACTCACCATAAAGGCACAGGGCTTCTAGCAGCAGTTCCTTGAACAGTTCCTGCAGTGGGCGAATTCGCCGCGGAGACGTTTTTCCGTCAGCGAAGCCATTCTTTCGCGAAGTTCCCTGCTCGAAATCTTTTCCAGGACTTCATTTGCGAAGGCCATCTGCTGGAGCAGTCTGGCCTCCCTGACAGGAATGCCTCTGGTGCGCATATAGAAGAGTTCATCCTCATTGAGCCGTCCGACAGTGGCTCCGTGGCTGCACTTAACGTCGTCAGCATAAATTTCCAGCTGCGGCTTCGAATAGGCTCTCGAACTGTCGCTGAGCAGAAGGTTGTGATTGGCCTGAAAGGCCTCTGTTTTCTGTGCATCCGGCACCACCTTGATCAGGCCGTTGAAATGGGCCACTCCGCGATCATCCAGCACTCCTTTGAACATCTGGGCGCTGCGACATTCGGGAACCTCGTGGACAAGATCCACGGAATAATCCATAAGCTGTTCACCGTCCGTGAGATAGAGCCCGCTGAGATTGCAATCGGCGTGAGGCCCGCAAAGGCTGACTTTCACATTGTTGCGCACCACTCCTCCGTGGAGTGAGAGGAAAACCATATTGAGCCTTGCACCGGATTCCAGCTTAATTTCATAGGAAGTGTCGTGTTCAGCTCCGTTGTGCTCGTTCTGCATCACTATGAACTCCACGTCGGAATCTTCTCCGAGAGAGATTGTAACCTTCTCTTTTGTCCTGAAAGAATCCAGAGAGAAAGTGTGGGAGCATTTGACAATTCTACCCAGCGCACCTTTTCCGAAATTGAAGTTCTCACAGTATGAAAGTTCGTTGCTTCTGCCGCTGTCGCGCACATCTATTATTTGAAGCATCCGCTCCATCCGCTCCCCTTCTCCGATGCGGATATCGAGTGGGGCACCGCCTCCCTGCACGGTGCCGTTCACAACGAACAGCTGGCGTGTGTCGGGAAGAGGGACCTTGCAGCGGAATTCCTTCTTGAGGGAAGGTGCGTATATGAAGTCAGGCTTTGTCATTGATTATCCAGTCGTAACCTTTCTTTTCGATTTCAAGGGCAAGTTCCTTGCCTGCGGTCATGATTATCCGTCCCTTGTAAAGAACGTGTATCACATCGGGGATGATATAATCCAGAAGCCTCTGATAATGCGTAATCACGATGGCGGCATTATCCGGCCTTTTCATACGGTTGACTCCTGTCGCAACTATGCGGAGAGCATCCACGTCAAGACCCGAATCAGTCTCGTCGAGTATGGCAAGCTTGGGGTCGAGCATCGCCATCTGGAAAATCTCGTTGCGCTTCTTTTCACCACCGGAAAAACCGACGTTGACTCCACGGCTTGAAAAACTGCTGTCCATCTCCACGTAGGCCATCTTCTCGCGCATCTGTTTCAGAAATTCGGCCGCACTGAGTGCAGGAAGCCCTCTTTGAGCACGGTGCTCCGCTACTGCAGCCTTAATGAAATTGACGTTACTCACGCCAGGTATCTCTACAGGATATTGGAAGCCGAGGAAGACACCGGCCCACGACCTCTCTTCCGGACTCATTGCAAGAAGGTCACGTCCTTCGAAAAGAATTTCTCCCGAAGTGACGGTAAAAGTCTCCTTTCCGGCAAGTACGGCAGAAAGAGTGCTTTTGCCCGAGCCGTTGGGGCCCATTATGGCGTGAACTTCGCCGGGGCGTATCTCCAGGTTAATGCCTTTGAGTATCTCCTTTTCGCCTACCGAGGCGTGAAGGTCAGTTATTTTCAACATTGCATCCATCAAGCTTTTCTCTTATAGAATTTGAACCAGTTTCTCAGTGAGATGATTCCGTTTATCAGATACAGTGCGCTCACAATCGGCATGAATATGTTGCCGACGGAAATATGAAGTATCAGTTGTGTCACGTTGACAAGCAGCCAGGCAATCCAGCAGTCCCATTTCTTCAAGGCCGAAAGCAACTGCGCCATCAGTATCAGTGCGGTTACTGCGGTATCGAGATACGGATGGGGATCCGCCGGAAAAATCCTGTCCAGCAGCCATCCCCAAACGGCTCCAACTATCAGCACGGCAGAGAGTGCTATCACCCTCTCGGCCCAGGAAAGCATCGTAACTTTCAGTTCTCCTGCCTTTTCTGAACTCTGCTCCCCCTCTTTCGGATGAGTCCACCGATAGTGGCCCAGAATGTTGATTCCAAGCGAAACCGGCTGAAGAATCAGTGAAGCCACAAGATTTTTCTGCCAGAAAAGGAAGAAAAGGGCTGCAGTGTAGAGATATCCTACCCAAAAATTGTACTTGCTGCCGCGGCCTGCGAGAAAAACGCAGGTCAGACCGAGAATCGAAGATATGAGATCAAGCCAGTTCATTATCCTATGCTTCCCTCCAGAGATATTTGCAGAAGTTTCTGTGCCTCAACTGCAAACTCCATCGGAAGTTTGTTGAGCACCTCTTTGGCGTAGCCGTTCACAATAAGTCCGACCGCATCTTCCTCCTTTATGCCTCGCTGACGGCAGTAGAAGAGCTGCTCTTCGCTGATTTTGGACGTAGTGGCCTCGTGCTCGAGGCTGGCCGTCCTGTTGTCGGACTCTATTACAGGGAAAGTGTGGGCACCGCACTTGTCGCCAAGCAGCAGCGAGTCGCACTGCGAGTAGTTGCGCGCTCCATCCGCACCCGGCAGAACCTTGACCATTCCACGGTAGCTGTTCTGGCTGTGTCCGGCAGAAATACCTTTGCTGACGATGCGGCTGCGCGTGTCACGGCCGATATGTATCATCTTCGTACCGGTGTCGGCCTGCTGGAAGCCGTTTGTCACGGCAACACTGTAGAATTCCGACTGTGACCGGTCTCCCTTCAGAATTGTGCTGGGATATTTCCAGGTTATGGCACTGCCTGTCTCGACCTGAGTCCAGAAAAGTCGACTGTTCTCACCTTTGCATATACCTCTCTTCGTCACGAAATTGTAGATGCCGCCGCGTCCCTCAGCATCTCCGGGATACCAGTTCTGCACAGTGGAGTACTTTACTTCTGCATCCTTTTCCACCACTATTTCCACCACCGCGGCGTGGAGCTGCGCTTCATCTCTCCGCGGTGCGGTGCATCCTTCCAGATAGCTCAGATACGAGCCTTCGTCCGCCACAATGAGAGTACGCTCGAACTGCCCCGTGCCCCTGGCGTTGATACGGAAATAGCTGGAGAGTTCCATAGGACATCTGACCCCTTTCGGAATATAACAGAAGCTGCCGTCACTGAAGACTGCACTGTTGAGAGCACTATAGAAATTATCCCCCGCACTCACTACCGAAGCGAGATATTTCCGGACAAGGTCCGGATAGTTCTTTACAGCTTCACTGAACGAACAGAATATGATACCCTTCTCTGCGAGAGTTTCACTGAAGGTGGTTTTTACCGACACACTGTCGAATACGGCATCCACAGCCGTACCGCTCAGGATACTGCGCTCGTGAAGAGGAATGCCGAGTTTGTCGAATGTCTTCTCTATCCGGGGGTCTATCTCCTTTGGCGAGTCTGACTTCTTTTTTGGCGCAGCCCAGTAGATTATGTCCTGAAAATCTATGTCAGGAATGTTAAGGTGAGCCCAGCGTGGATGTTTCATAGTCTGCCATAGGCGGAATGCCTTCAGCCGGAATTCCAACAACCACTCGGGTTCCTCCTTCTTCTTTGAAATCAAGCGGATAATATCTTCATTCAAACCTTTCGGAATGAAATCCTGTTCGAGGACGGTCTCGAAACCGTGCTCGTACTCGGATGCAGTGAAGTCTTCAATGATTTTCTCGCTCTTTTTCATGGAACGGCAAAGTTAATCAATATTTTTTGGTCAGCAAGCTGACCAGATATCCTATCAGCCCCACTCCGAGAGCTGTCAGAACAATGTCCTGCCACTGTATGACGACCGGATAGGAGTCAATGACAAAATTGCCGGGCATCCTGACCAGGCCGAAGCGCTGCTGGAGAAGGCATACCGCCAGTCCCACAAGAATACCTGCACTGATGCCGATAAGGGAAATGAACCATCCTTCCCTCACGAATATGCGGCGCACTGTCCCTTCGTCCGCTCCCATGGCCCGCAGAGTCGCTGTATCATCTTTCTTTTCGATTATCAGCATTGAAAGAGAACTGAAGATATTGAAAGATATGATGAGGATTACAAAAAGCAGAATCAGATAGATGGCGGTCTTTTCATAGACAAGCAGCTTGTACAGGGTTTCGTTCTGCTGCCGGCGGTTGCGAACGGTGAAGCCGTCCGAGAATTCTTCCTGCACTTTTTCCTGAATCTCCTCAAGAGCCATACCGTGCTTGTCAAGTCCCTCTTGCGTGAGGTATATCTCCACCTTCGAGACCTCCCCGTCATATTCGAGCAGGGAACTCAGAATCTCTTTGGGCATAAAGATGTACTTGCTGTCGAAGGACTGCTCCAGAGAAATCACTCCGCTCGGGAACAGGTTGACACTGCGAAGTGAGGAAAGGGGACTCAGAATGTCCACGTCTTCGGTCCTGCTTGGGAAACAGACCTCCAGAGGAGTCAGAAAAGCAGTATTCATCCCCAGATTGAGAGCAATCGTACGGCCTGCCACCACTTGCGGGAGTTCACCCTGCCAAAGAGAGAATTCTCCATTTACAACGTAGTCCTTGAGGCCGGTGACGGCCGGATAAAGCGAATCGACACCGCGGGCGGTCACTACCGCCGTGCGATTGGAATACCGCACATAAACGTTCTCCTCCAGAATGCCGCAGCAGGCCCTGATGCGACCGTCAGAAGCAAGTGCCCGGCAATGCTGCCGGCTGTCGGAAAAGACCTTGCCCTCCACCGGGCTTACGAGAAGGTCGGCGGTGAAAGTGTCTTCCAGCGATCTTACCACCGAATCGAAGCCGTTGTATATTGAAAGTATTATGACCAGAGCGGCACAGCCCGTTGCAATGCCCACCGCCGATATCGCCGAAATGACATTAATAACGTTGTGGGACTTCTTTGCGAACAGGTAACGGCGCGCTATGAAGTCTGAAATGTGCATCTATTTCTTCAGCAGCTCGTCTATATGCTCCACATAGTCGAGCGAGTCGTCAAGAAAGAAGGAAAGGTCCGGAACGATTCTGAGCTGCTTCGACACACGGCGGCCGAGTTCTCCGCGCAACTTGCCCTTTTCCTCATCGAGGATATGCATCACCTCTCCAGCCTTGTCTGAAGGGAAAATGCTTACGTATGCCTTTGCCAAGGCAAGATCAGGACTGATTTTCACACCGCTTACAGTGACCATCGCACCCTTGTATGCGGCCATTCCGCGCTCACGGATCATCTCGGCAAGATCCTTCTGAATCTGCTTGGCAACCTTGAGTTGTCTTGTGGTGGCAGTATCTCCCATTATTCGAACTTGAGGATAAAATAGTTTTTCTTGCCTTTCTGAACAAGAATATATTTGTCGTTTACAAGATGGTCGGCGGAAAGCTGGAGAGTCGTATCGGAAATCTTCACTTTATTGATGCTAAGTCCGTTGCCTTGAATCAACTTGCGGCATTCACCTTTGCTTGGGAAGATATCTGTCCTGACGGAGAGCATTTCGACAATGTCGCAAGGCAGCTCGCTCCTTTGAAAAGCGTACTGCGGCACACCGTCGAATACAGAAAGGAAAGTGCGTTCGTCAAGAGCCTTCAAGGCCTCTTCCGTTCCCTTGCCGAAAAGCATTTCGGAAGCGGCGACTGCATTTTCATAATCCTTTACACTGTGCACCATTACAGTGATTTCCTTCGCCAGAAGTTTCTGCAGTTCGCGTCTTTCCGGACACTCTCTGTGGGAGGAGATGGCAGCATCTATGGTCTCCTTGTCGAGCATCGTGAAAATCTTGATATATTTCTCGGCATCCTCATCGCTGACATTCAACCAGAACTGATAGAACTGATACGGGCTGGTGCGCTCCGAATCGAGCCAGATATTGCCTTTTTCTGTCTTTCCGAACTTTCCGCCGTCAGCCTTCGTGATAAGAGGGCAGGTGAGGGCGAATGCCTCTCCGCCGGTCTTGCGACGGATAAGTTCTGTGCCGGTTGTGATGTTGCCCCACTGGTCCGCGCCTCCGAGCTGAAGCTTCACGCCCCTGTGTTCATAGAGATAGAGGAAGTCGTAGCCTTGCAGAAGCTGATAGGTGAACTCCGTGAAGCTCATTCCTTCCGAAGATTCACGGCTGAGACGCTTCTTTACGGAATCTTTTGCCATCATATAGTTCACGGTAATCATCTTGCCGATGTCACGCGTGAAATTGATGAAGGTGTAGTCCTTCATCCAATCGTAGTTGTTGACCAGTTCCGCACGGTTCGGGGCGGAGGAGGTGAAATCAAGGAAACGGCCCAGCTGCTTTTTGATGCACTCTACGTTGTGGGCTAGTGTATTTTCGTCGAGCAGATTGCGTTCGGCACTCTTCATCGACGGGTCTCCAATCATTCCGGTGGCGCCTCCCACGAGGGCGAAAGGTTTATGTCCGCAATTCTGGAAATGTTTCAGAATCATTATGCTTACAAGATGTCCGATATGGAGGGAGTCGCCGGTAGGATCTATCCCTACATAAGCTCCCGCGGGACCCTTCATCAATTCCTCTTCCGTTCCCGGCATAATGTCGTGAATCATACCTCTCCACTTCAGTTCTTCTACAAAATTTTTCATATCATTCAACTCAAATCGTATTTGTAACAAAATTGTTATATCATCCTACAGTCCATACCATAACATGGTCATCTATAACCTCGTAGCTGAGTTCCAGCTCTTCTTCGGTCCCATCTTTGAAGAAAAAGGTCGCATCGAGGTCCCCGTCATCGTGCGGATTGAATCTGTCAAGTTCAATCTGCTCTGCAAAATCAACGGAGGAAATGGACATTCTCTTGTATATTGCCTCCTTTGCGCACCAGTAGATTGCCAACTGAAGTTTCCTTTTCTTCTCGTTATCTCCCAAATCTTCAATCTCATCTTCGGACAGAGCCTTCTTCTCAACGGCTGAAAAATCCCGTTCGAGGCTCTCGATGTCGATGCCGAGATCTTCGTCCGGATGGATTATGATGGCCACGAAACGACTGGTATGGGAGATGCTTATCTCCCAAGCGCTGTTTTCGAGATAAGGCTTTCCGTTGTCGTGATGGCCCAGATAAAGTTTTTCAGGGAAAATGACATTGAGCAGGGCTCTGGTTGCAAGCTTCTCCTTGCGGCGGGCTTCACTCTTGATGAAAGAAAGTTCTTCCAGCTCGTCATCAGGCACAGAGGTGCCTTCGAGCAGTTCCTTCTCTGTCTCGGTGATTTCCCACACATAGATTTTTGCGCCGTTGTCCAGTTCTTTGGTCAGATAGAGTGCCATAGGGAAAAGTTACCTGTCCACCGACTGCATCGGCGGAAGGATTTGGATGAAAATTTGGGGAAATATGTGCACCACGACGGGTAAGGCTCTGCAGATGAGCACTCGTCATAGATAATTCTATTGCAACTCGGAGGTTCCACTTGTGGTGCGTTTTAGTTAATAATCTGTTGAGATACCGGGACTCGAACCTGGGCTGACTGAACCAAAATCAGTAGTGCTGCCATTACACCATATCTCAATATGCATATCCGACTTGCAAAGGTATTAATTATTTTTCAATATCCTACAAGTTGAATCCTGTCAAAAGATGCCAGGAGTTCCCGCCTGACAGTGTGCGGGCATATCTGACTCCCGCGGACAACGTGAGCGGAATTCTGAACAGGTTGAAATCGAAGAGAAGGTCGCAGCCTCCTGAAAGGAGATTCTTATATTCCCTGTCGTAGGCATAGTCCAGGAAAGGAATGACCTGTATTCTCTTCATAATGTAGAGGAAAGTCGTGTGGCCGTCCACGAAATAGAGAGGAATGGCATAGTCCAGAGTCATCTTGGCATAGTCGGAAAGAACTCTGTCGTTCTTGTAACCGCGCGGAAGAGAAGCTATGTTCTGGATGTAGCCGACGCAGTACCGTCCCAAATACTTCTGATAGCAGGCCGTCAGCTTTATGCTGTGATTGCGGATGATGCCCGGAAAATAGGTGTAGACATTGGCGTGAGCGAGGATACCGTTGTCATAGACTTTGCCGGCGGCCATTCTCAGGTTGAGATTGCCTCCTATGCCCCAACGGGGATATATTTTCGATTTCGGCGTCGGAAGCACCCTGTAGAAATTGACGCCCGCCTGAAGGGTTTTGCTGAATTCATATTCGTGGCCGAGTATCGAATATTCGTCGTTGGTGAAAGCGAATTCCAACTTGGGCGTCACCCTGCTGTTCCATCCGGAGCGGGAAAGGTTGATGGGCAAGGAGATTGCGGCCTTGAGCGACAGAAATGGTTTCTTCTCCTCAATCTGCCTGACGCGTAATGCATTCAGACGGGCATCGGCATAAGTGACATCCGTCAAAGTCCTGTACCTGTCGTTTATATCGGCCGAAAGTTCGATTTTCGGGGCCCAGCCGGCATATTTGAAATAGAGATGTCCGGCGTGGAATCCGCCGTGATATGAATATCCGGCCGTAGAGACTGCCGTGCCGAGAGTATTCTGCGAAATGACGGTTGCACCCAAGGAAGCCAGATCGTAGAAATGCTCATAGTTGAAATTCATTATCTTGTCAATGCCGGCATAGAATGGAGCCCAGGAGTGAATTCGGAAAAGATGGCCCAACTTGCTGTATCGGCTGCTCTCCTTGGCCTGAATCCCGGCATAGAGAAGCGAATCCTGTTTCGGAGTCATTCTGCGGGAAACCGCCGCTGCGGCCTGACGGGCTAGGGAATCCGCTATGATATGTTCTGTACGATCCTCGAAGCGGACAGTCTCCCACCTCAGAGAGTCCAGGGCGGCCCTGACCGGTGCATATCCCTTATGGTCGTAGTCCGAATAGTACAACCGGCGGGAAGCCCTGTCGATATATGGGTTGCATACTCCAAAACGGGCCGAAGTGAGTTTTTTCAGAGTCGTGTCCGCCACAGACATCGCATATACGTTGTCCACTCCGTCGATATCGGATACGAAATACAGGAGAGAGTCTCCATCGGATTTGAAATCCAGAATTGCACACGGCTGTGGAGCGGAGAGAATCTCCCAGGCGGAGCCATTTCGATTGTATCGGTAGATTCCCTGCCCCTCCAGAGTGATGATGGTGGCATATAGTTCTCCCTTCAAAAGTGCTATATTGACTATCTGTCCTCCATGCGGCCCCCTGACGGCACCAAGCACCTCTCCGCTGCGGCTGTCCACCGCCACAACGTTGGAATTGCCCTCAACCGGATATTCCACCGCATAGACCGTATCGGCACAGGCTCCGACCGTAGGATTGAAGAGCCTTGTGCGGGAAGTGAGGTTGCGGAAACGGTTTCTTACGAAATCGTATGTTCTCAATATGGAGAAAGATTCATGTTCCCAGAAAGGGCTGGGCACAACCTCCGCAAAAAGGACTGTGGAATCAGTTAAAGGGACTATCTCGCTGACATTCGAAGAAAATGTCTGTTCTATGCGGCTCCTGCCGGCTTCATCTATCAGGACAAGATGATTTGCTTCTTCCATACCCATGGCGGAAGCCAGCACTCCCTCGGAAGTCGGCAGCGGATTGGTTATTTCAATATAGCTCCTCCCTCGCTTTGCCAGAATGGAGTCGCAGGAAGTGAAAGGCCTGCGTGCCTCATAGTCGGCTTCCCAAATTGAGCTGAAAAGGCTGTCAGCCCGCCTCCAGTTCTTGCTGGCCGTATGTCCTGAAATCTTCGTATAGCTTGTCTGCGACCCGCTTATCACTCTCCAGAAATATCTGCGCTGAAGATTCATCAACTCGCTTGGCGCAAAATAGTTCCCGGTCTCGTAGCGTATGGTGCTCAACATCATATAGCCAAGAGCATATTTGCTCGGGGTGTAGCGGTACAGCGAACCGAGCCTCCACTGCTGATAGGTGCGCCTGTCGCCTGCGTGTGATGCTGCGCGGTAATATTTGAGAAAATCCGCCCTGCGACCGCGTCCCTCTTCGGAAAAGTCGGTTTCGTTGAGCACCGCGTCTCCCTCAAGGGCGAACTGGGAGGGGGTCAGGCCCAGACTGATTCCCACCGTCTGCTCTCCGGCGATGTAGTGGAGAGCTCTGAAAAATTTTTTGGTATAGATGGTTGTCTGGGCGATATGTCTGCCTTCGTGCAGAGCCAGGGTTTCTTCCCAATTCTGAGAAGAATTAGGCCTGAACGGAGGCGTGGTTTCGATCTCCAGCCTGCGCGGCGCCCAGGTCACCATACCGTTGCTGTTTATGTTGTAGGGATGAAGCACCATCGGCATATGGGGAGAATCTGTCTTCAGAGCTTCCAAATGGCGCGGACGCTCCTTCTCGAAATTGTAGAGATATACCCTTGCCAGAGAATCCACCTCCCGAGGGTATATGATGTCGAAATTCTCTCCCTTGAGGATATTCCACCTGAGCCTGGCAGGATCCGAACCGGTCAGATAGTACTGACCTTCGGCCACTGCCGGAAAGAGAGTGGACACAGACATAACCAACAGCAGATATTTCCAAAATTTCGACATAGGATACAAAAATAATTATTAAGATTGTATATTTGTAAAAATCTTTATAACAATGAAAAAATCTGCCGTTTTATTCGTCGCTCTATTCGCTGCTTTCTCTCTTGGCGCCCAGAACGACTCCCTTACGTTCGTCAATGGAAACTGGTCTTCCGAGCAGGCAGGTGAAGGTCTGGTGCTCAGAAAATGCCATTTCACTGACGGCCTTTTCAATTCCGCCCAGAATATCTCCGTCCTTGAAGTGACCGATCGCAGATTCGATCTGGTGGAAGCTCCTTCGGAGACTCTTTGGAAAACGTCGGAATTTGCGGAAGAATACGGAGCCGTCGCTGCAGTCAACTGCGGCTTCTTCAGGATGCGCAAGCCTTTCGGTTCGGTAATGTACTACAGGCAGGACCGCGAGGAAAGATACCCCAATCTTGATGAGCACAAAATACACGGCCGCAGCACGAGACAGACTGGTTCGGTTGTCATCACGGACGGCAGAGTCTTCATTGTCAAAAATGGCAGTCCTATGGATTCCGAGCGCTATATAGATGGGGAGGATGTCGTCACTTCAGGCCCGCTGATGATGGTGGGAGGAGAGATGGAAGACGTCAGCGTGGAAGGTTTCAACACTGCCCGCCACCCACGCACCGCCATCGGCAAGAAGCCGGACGGCACGATTCTGCTGGTCGTTATTGACGGCCGTTCCAAGGGAAATGCTGAAGGAATGTCCATCTTCGAACTTCAGAAGGTTATGGGTTGGCTCGGTTGCGAATCCGCCCTCAACCTTGACGGCGGAGGTTCATCTGCTCTGGTAGTAGGCGGAGTGGTTGTAAACTGTCCTTCAGACAACAGGAAGTTCGACAACGCCGGAGAGCGCAGTGTGCACAATGCCATAATAGTCCGCTGATGGGTGAAGACCTTGACGAGAAATTTATGAGCGAAGCCCTCCGTGAGGCGGAAGAGGCCGCACACGAGGGGGAGGTGCCGGTCGGCGGGCTTGTCGTATGTCGCGGACGCATCATCGCCCGCGCCCACAATCTCACCGAGACCCTTACAGACCCTACAGCCCATGCTGAAATGCAGCTTATAGGTATGGCCGCAAGCTATCTTGGAGGCAAATATCTGTCAGACTGTACCTTATACGTTACGGTAGAGCCCTGCCCCATGTGCGCTGCCGCTCTTGCCTGGGCGCAACTCGGACGGCTTGTGTATGGTGCTCCTGACCCGAAGAGAGGCTATTCGCTCTTCACGCCTTCTCTTCTGCATCCGAAAACGGAAGTTCGAGGGGGTGTCCTCGCTGAAAAATGCGGAAGCATCGTAAGCGGCTTCTTCGCCGAAAAAAGGAAATGACCCGAAAATCGTAAAATCCATGAAATCATATTTTTCATTCTCCTTCAACTGGTTCGATTGGTTCCTCGTTCTCGGCACCACCATCGTCAGTGCCTTATCCATGCTTATGGGTGACGGATGGGATACGATAGGGTTCGTGGTGGCCGTTACCGGCGTCCTCAACCTTGTCCTCTGCGCCAAAGGAAACATCATCAATTATGCATTCGGCATCATTTACAATGCAATATACGTTTATATAGCGTTCCATTCCAAACTGTATGCCGATTCGGCTCTCTACCTGTGCTACTATCTTCCGATGCAATTTGTAGGATGGTACAACTGGAAGAAGAACCAAAATGCCGAAAGCGGAACGGTGAACGTGCGTCATATTACGTCGAAGATGGGAATTGTCTTCTCCATTTCTGCAGCCGTGCTCATCCCCATATTCTCCTGTATTCTCAGCCTTCCGTTCATAGCCGACTCGCAACCGTGGCTCGATTCAGCCACAACGGTTGTTTCTTTGATTGCCATGTATATGATGGTCAAGGCAATAGCCGAACAATGGTATATCTGGCTCGCTCTGGACCTGCTCCAGGTTGTCAAGTGGACTGTAGCAACCATAGACGGAGAGGAGCACGCTGCCCTCACTCTCGTGATGTTTGTCTTCTTCGTGGCCAATGCCGTTTACGGCCTGATTCTGTGGAATCGCCTCGCTTCCTCCGGCAAAAGTTCAGAATAGCACTTTCCAGGGGCCGGAGACCGGATTAAAGTGAAGTTTTGATTTTGGCGGCGAGAGAAGGGCCTGCCACCGCCGAGAGTTCTTCGAGTGTTGCGTTCTGAATGCGTTTGACACTGTGGAAATGGCGGAGGAGTTTCTCCTCCGTGGCTTCGCCTATACCGGGAATTTCTCGCAAAGCGCTTTTCACCTGACTCTTGAGCCGACGCTGACGGTGATGCGTTATGCCGAACCTGTGAGCCTCGTCCCTGATATGCATCAATACGCGCAGTGAAGATGAATTCTTGTCGAGAAACAGCGAAACGGCCTCTCCCGGCACCACAATCTCCTCCAGACGCTCAGCCAGACCGACAACAAAAACCTTCTCCCTGATGCCGAGTTCGGTCAGAGCTTCCAGCGCAAAACGCAGCTGCCCCTTGCCGCCGTCTATCACAATCAGTTGAGGAAGCGGTTCTCCTTCTGTGACAAGACGCGAATAGCGACGGTTCACCACCTCTTTCATGGAGGCATAGTCATTGGCGCCCACGACCGACTTTATTATGAAATGGCGATAGTCTTTCTTGCTGGGAATGCCGTCACGGAACACCACGCAGGCCGCTACCGGATTGGTGCCTTGTGTATTGGAGTTGTCGAAACACTCTATGTGACGCGGCAATTCAGTCATTCCCAGATCATTCTTCAATTGCTCCATCACCCTTTCGGAACGTTCGATGCGCTGCGGCAATTTCTTTTCCTGCAGCAATTTGTACGTATCCATATCGAGAATGCCGTGGCCCACCACTTTCTGCCGCTCCCTGTGCTCCTCAAGAAGAGACAGGCGCTCTTTCCACATTTGCGCATCTTCGAAACGGAGCTCCTGCGCCGCCACATTCATCTTCTCGCGGCAGGCGACAATCAGATTGCGGACCCTTCCGCTCAGGAGAGCCTTGATGTCTTCAATCTGGCTGTCGTACTCCTCCCGGCTGAAAAGGCCCAGGCAGGGGGCTGAACATTTGCCGAGATGATAGTTGAGACAACTTTTGAGCCGGCCTGAGGCAATGCTTTCGTCCGTGAGCGACAGTGAACATATGCGCAGCTTATAGAGGCTGCCTATCAGGTCAAGCATCCTTTTGGCGTGCACTACACTTGCGTAAGGGCCGTAATATGAGGAGCCGTCCTTCACGTAGCGGCGGGTCAGCATAACCTTCGGGAACGGCTCATTGCGGATTACAATCCACGGATAGGTCTTGTCGTCTTTCAGAAGGATGTTGTAGTGGGGCTGCAACTGCTTTATCAGGTTGTTCTCCAGAAGCAGGGCGTCCTCTTCTGTCTCAACGAGCGTATATTGGAGATCGGCTATTTTGGAGACAAGCGCCCTTGTCTTTTTGTCCAGCTGCTGCATCGGACGGAAATACTGGGACACACGACGCTTGAGATCCCTGGCCTTGCCGACATAGATGATTGTCCCTTCAGAGTCCAGATATCTGTAAACCCCGGGGGTATGCGGCAACAATTCTATTTTCTCCCTGATGTCCACCGTAATTGAAGTAAAAATATTATCTTTGTCTTTTACGAATCTTTTCGATATGAAAAAGAACAGGACAAAAATAATAAATAAGTCCGACATAATGAAGGCCATCCATATGAGAGGCCCCATCGGCTGGACAATCGCCACACTCGCAATGTGGATTCTCGGACTCAACAAGGTCAACAAATTCAACGATAAATACAAGGAATACAAGGGAGCCGATTTCTGCACACAGGTGCTCAAAGGCCTCGACGTGAAATATACTCTCGACTCCCAGCAATTCGATTTCATCCCTCAGGACGGACCGTTCATCACAATCTCCAACCACCACATCGGCAGCATAGACGGAATGATACTCAGTTCCGTGATAGGTACAATGCGTCCCGATTTCAAAATCCTGACCAATTTCATCCTGACGATGATTCCGTCTTTGAAAGACACCTTCCTGCCTGTCAACCCTTTTGCGGCGGAATTTCAGTCACATAAAAGTTTCAAGGGGCTCCGTCTGGCTGTCGAGCACGTTCGAAACGGCGGCTGCCTCGGTCTCTTCCCTGCCGGAGAAGTTGCAACCATTCAGTCGCAAAGAAAAAAGACAGCCCTCAAGAGCAGAGCGGTTGAAGATACCGTATGGCCGGACAATATGATAAAGCTCATAAGAAACGCCAATGTCCCTGTCATACCCATCTATTTCGAAGCCCATAACTCCAATATGTTCCATCTCCTCGGAATGATTCATCCTCTTCTGCGTACTGCCCGCCTCATACGTGAGATGTTCAACAAGAAGGGAATGGTCGTGCCGATGAGAATAGGAAAACCTATCCTTCCGAACGAAATAGCAGAATATCAGGACAATACCCAGCTTGGTGCTTACCTTCGCAGCCGCATTTATGTAATGGAGGCGGAATTCAACAACTCCAACACGGCACTGCTCGCTCCCCCTGAGACAGTAACCCCTATCGCCCTTCCGAAAGACAAGAAAGCACTGCTTAAAGAGATTGTGGCGCTTAAGAATTCGGGCAAGAAGCTGTTTGAAGCGGCCTCATATCAATGTTATCTCGCTGATTATGCGGATATTCCTATAACAATGCTAGAGCTTGGCCGCCGGCGTGAACAGGCCTTCAGAGCTACAGGCGAAGGCTCCAACAAGGCTATCGACGTGGACCAGTACGACAAGTATTACAAACATCTCATACTCTGGGATTTCAAGCAAAAGAAAATAGCAGGCGCATATCGCCTCGGCATAGGCAGCGAGATTTTCGAGCACCACGGTGGAGTTTCCGGTTTCTATACCAGTTCCCTTTTCAACTATTCGCAGGATTTCGTTGACAACTATTTGAAATACACCATCGAACTCGGAAGAAGTTTTGTCAGCGTGGATTACCAGAAAGAAGCCCTTCCTTTGATGCTTCTCATCAAAGGCTTGATGTTCAGTCTTATGCGCTATCCTGATGCCAGATATTTCATAGGCCCGGTAAGCATAAGCAACTCATATCCGAAGCTCTATCAGAGCCTTATGGTGTACTACCTCAACAATATGCACCACGCACGGCTGAACGAGAACGACGCTACCCCGACAACTCCGTTCACTCCCGACTATCTGCTCATCAATCCGAAAGACCTCCTCCGACGCAAGATGGACAATTTCGAGAAGTTCGACCGCTTCCTGATGCGTATCTCCAACAACAAATACAGAATTCCTACTCTCGTCAAGAAATATATAAAAATCAACGCAAGAATCATCTGCTTCAACGTCGATCCTCTCTTCAACTACAGCCTCGACGGTCTGATCCTGCTCAAAATCGACGAGTATCCCCGCTTCGAACTTCTTGCCATGACCAAAGATATGGGGAACGTCCAGGAGCGCGAAGCAATTATGAACCGCTTCGGCTACACTCTCAAGGATGACAGTAACGTTGCGCACCGGCATTCTTCCTGACTTTATCAGTGCGTCACCCATTTGGCGTTAGCCAGTCACCAATCAGAAATGCATAAGTACCAGGACATCAACCTGAAGCTGCTTCTCAGGGCACAGGGTCGTATCCGCTGCCGCCCCACGGCGCACAGCGCAGAATTCTTCTCAAGGCCAGAAACGAACCTTTCAGCAGACCGTGTTTTCTGAGCGCTTCAAGCGCATAGTTTGAACAGGTGGGGGTGTATCTGCATTGCCGCCCCATATATGGCGACAGGAATATCTGATAGAATCTGATGAGCTTAACCGGCAGCCAGATCAGAAATGATCGCACGGATGCTCTTTGCGATGGTGTCATAACTTTCCTCCTGCTGGCCTGCATAAAAGAAAAATATGTTGAGTGAGCGTCCTTCAAGCGGGACGCAGTTCAGTCTGTATGCCTCCCTCATTCTGCGTTTCAGCAGATTGCGCTTGACTGCCCTTTTGAAGTTGCGCTTGGGTACGGTGAACACCAACTCTCCCTGTCCCTTTTCAAATGTGGCCCTGACGGGATATTTGAAAACAGTTTTACCGTTTTTCAGAAGAGAGAGGATGTCGTTTCGCCTCATCTTCCGTTTTCTTCTAGATACTTGAGAAGAGCCTGTGCTATGGAAGGGGCGCCTGGAGAAGGAGCTTCAATGCCGACATTCAATCCGGCCTCTCTGGCAGCTTTGGCTGTTGACGGACCGTATGTGGCGATTACGCTCTCACCCTGTTTGAACTCCTTGAAATTCTCAAAAAGAGACTTGACATCGGAAGGACTGTAAAAAGCAAGCACTTGATAATCGGAAAGATTCAGGCCTGAAACGTCGTTGTGTATCGTGCGGGCAAGAACCACGCTGCCGTGCTTGAGCCTGGCTTTGGTGAAGATGCTGTCAACATCTTCTTTCAGGTTGTCTGTACAGGTGATGAGGAAATTGTCGGCCTTGTGCTTTGCGCCTATCGCCTCCACCATTGAGGCAACAGTACCGGAGCCGAAGAAAATCTTGCGCTTGCGGTAAACTATATATTTCTGAAGATACAGGGCGATGGCCTCGCTCTGGCAGAAATATTTCATCGTATCGGGGACAATCACCCTTGTCTGCTCACATATCTTGAAGAAGGAATCGATGGCGATACGTGAAGTGAAAACAATTGCGGAATAGTCCAGAATCGCCACGTGCTGCGAAACAAAATCGCGCTGCGAGACCCCCTCCACACTGAAGAAAGGTCGGAAATCGATTTTCACCCCGTACTTTGAGATTATCTCTGAATACGGAGAAGTCCCTGACGGAGCCGATTGTGAGATAAGAACGTTCTTAATTTGCATTAGTCAAAAAAACTGCTTTTACTACCACCATAATCGGAAGAATTTCGAGCGCGCAAAGATACAAAATTCTGAAAAAACCAGACAATCCCGAAGAAATAAAAATTTTGTTGATTCTGACAAAGTAGATGAAAAGCAATACAATAGCCACTACAATAACGTACAGGGCCGGTATGTTGGATGAAACATTATCCGTAAGCAGCTGCGGAATCAGGGCAGGAAGCGAAAAAACCATCAGCAGAAAAGATGCGGCATTGCTGGCCTTTTCCACATCCAGAAAAGTTTCCTTCTTGTTGACCGCCCAGCTCAAAAGTCTGAAGAGAACAGCCTTGTAGAAGAAATAGGCCGCCAATGAGCCGAGAACGGCCCAATAAGAAAAGGAGCTCATTTCCGTATTGAAAAAAACGAATGCCCAGAAAGGTACGGAAATGAGAAAACTGATTGTTACGGAATCGTTCTTGTGCTTGCTGCTTTGGATGTTCTTCAGATTGACGCCACCGACAAGCAGTTTGATGGAGATGACAAGAGCCTCTGCAATTCTGCCGTAAATGATGATGGCCAGCACCATCAGCATCAAAAGGAAATAAACTACGATGGGATCTGCCGAAGAATGCAGAATCGGCTCACCTCCGGAAAGCCTGTCAAGCACCAGCCTGCTGCCCGGCCATATCTCCAACACTCCCATATCAGTTGCCACGCTTGGCCCTGTAACCGAGGCCGGTAAGAATTTCAACCACCTTGTTGCGGAAATCACCCTGCAAAAGGATTTCACCATCCTTGACGGAACCTCCTGCACCGCAACGGGTCTTAAGAGATTTGCCGAGCTCCTGAAGCAGTCCCTCCCCTCCGGTGAAGCCTGTCACCAGTGTAACCTGCTTCCCCGCGCGCCTTCTGCGGTCGATGGAGACTATGAGATTGCCGCAGGCCGAAGGAGACGGTACGACGGATTTCTGATTCTCCGGCGCCTTCTCCGGCGTCACTGTAGCCGGATCTAATGCGAACGCATCGGCAAGTTTGCTCTTCCAATCTTCCTGCATAAAGCTGATTTTTTCGCAAAGTTAGTGATAAAACCTTATCTTTGCTTTTTACAGAAAATTTTTGAACGAATATGGATAAAAAACAGTTCAACAGGATAAACAGGATAGTGTCGCTGGTTGTTCTGGCACTCTCTTCTCTGGTTTATCTATTGACTATCGAACCCACCACCAGCTTCTGGGACTGCGGTGAGTTCATTGCCTCTTCATACAAACTGGAAGTCGGCCACCCGCCGGGAAATCCGTCATTCAACCTGTTCGCCAGATTTTTCACAATGTTCACCGGAGCGGAGCACGCTGCCGTAGCTGTAAATGCCATGAGCGCCCTCTGCTCGGCATTCACCATTTTCTTTCTTTATCTGACAATAGTCCATTTCGGCCGCCGCTTGTTTGAAATAAGAGGCAGAAGACTCTCCACGGGCAATGTCATCGCCCTTCTCGGCGCCGGCTTCATCGGAGCCATGGCCTACTGCTTCTCCGACACCTTCTGGTTCTCCGCCGTGGAAGGAGAAGTATATGCGATGTCATCCCTCTTCACGGCCGTAGTCTTCTGGGCCATCCTCAAATGGGAGGAGCAGTATGACAGTCCTTATGCAAACCGCTGGATAGTGCTCATCTGCTTTCTGATGGGTATATCAATAGGCGTGCACCTGCTCAACCTGCTCACCATTCCGGCGCTGGTCTTCATATGCTACTACAAGACACACGGCGGGCCGGTCACCTTTATGAAGGCTTTCGGAGTCCTCTGCCTCTCCGGAGTGATTCTGGCAGTCATCCTCTTCGGCATCATTCCATTCCTGCCCCGCCTGGCGGCATTTTTCGACAGAATTTTCGTCAACGGCTTCGGAGCAAAGTTCAACGTGGGCGCCTCCATTTTCATGTTCCTTCTTCTTGCAGCGTGCCTGACGGCGCTACTGCTGTTTAGAAAGAAAGACAAGCCACTGTCCCATACCATAACACTGTGCTTCACCTCCATTGTCATCGGCTATTCCCTCTTTGCGATAACCGTGATACGTTCCTCAGCCGGCACCCCCACCAACGAATATCAGCCCGACAATCCTTACACCCTGATACGCTATCTCGGCCGCGAACAGTATGGTTCCAACCCAATTCTCTACGGACAGGCCTTCACTTCGCCTTACGAAGCTCAGATGACCGAATATTACACTCCGCTGGACGATGGCTACTACAAAGCGGAAAATATTGTCCCTGACTACCCGTCTTCAGTGAAAATGGTCTTCCCGAGAATGTGGAACGGCTTCGACCAGAAATATATAGAGTATTACGATTCTTACTGCAGTTCATTCAAGACAAAGCGCGCTACCATCTACGGTCAGACTCGCAACGTGCAGATGCCGAAGTTTTCCGACAATCTGGCGTTCTTCTTGGAATATCAGATGGGCTTCATGTACTGGCGCTATTTTATGTGGAACTTTGTCGGCAGACAGAACGATTTCCACGGTCAGGCCCCGAACTATGCCTACGGCAACTGGGAAAGCGGAATAGGGTTCCTCGACAGAATGCGCCTGGGAGACCAGAGGGGAGGCCCCGATGTACTCGAAAACAACAAGGGCAAGAACCACTATTTCTTCCTCCCTCTCATTCTCGGTCTGCTGGGCTTCTTCTTCCAGTTGCGTCACGACAAGCGCAACAGTTGGGTCACAGGTCTCCTTTTCCTTCTGACCGGAATCGCCATAGTCGTGTACCTCAACCAACCTCCTTTCCAGGTGCGCGAAAGGGACTATGCCTATGCCGGCTCATTCTATGTGTTTGCGCTTTGGATCGGTCTCGGCGTGCTCGCCGTTCAGCAGTGGCTTGATGATCTCTTCAAAAAGAACAGCACTTCCGGTGCGTGCGTTGCAGTGGCGCTCTGCCTGAGCGTGCCGGTGATAATGGGCTGCGAAAACTGGGACGACCACGACCGCAGCGGCCGTTACACCGCCCGCGACATGGCATACAACTACCTTACCACCACACTTCCAAATTCTCTGCTTGTAACCCACGGAGACAATGATACCTTCCCTCTATGGTACGCACAGGAAGTCGAAGGAATCCGCACTGACGTCAGGATAGTGAACTCGTCTCTTCTGGGCACCGACTGGTACATAGACCAGATGCAGCGCAGATTCTACGAAGCTGATCCTATAAAGTTCTCCATTCCGCGCAAACAGTATCTGTACGGAACAAACGACTTCCCTCCGATAATAGACGCAGTCAACCGCCCGGTCCTCGCTTCTGAAGCCATAGGTGTATTCACAAACCCCAAATATGTTACAAGCGACGGCAGCGACTTCATTCCGCAGCATAATATCATTCTCCCTGTCAATAAGGAGAATGCCCTCCTCAGCGGCATTGTTTCCGCAAAGTACGCCGACAGGATTGAAGACAGCATAGATTTTGAAATCCAGGGCAACAGCATCAGTAAATTCGATCTGATGATGCTTGATCTTCTGGCAAACTACGACTGGAGCCGCCCTCTGTACTTCGTATCCAAGGGCGAAACCAAACTCGGCCTTGACAAATGGCTGCAGTACGACGGTTTCTGCTACAGACTCGTCCCTGTCAAAAAGACTGAAGATGACGGCGAATCACTGATGGACGAAGATGACCTCTATGAAAAGCTTATGAACGGCTATCGCTTCGATTCACTCAAGGCGGATGGCATCAATATAGATTATCAGAACATCTACTCGTTCTGTGCCGTATCTCCTATAAGGGATATGTTCGTAACCGTGGCGGAGAAATATCTCGACAGGGGGGATAAGGAGCGCGCCGTAGCACTTCTTGACAGATGCATCGACGTGATGCCTCAGAAATACTATCCGTACAATCTTTCGATGATAGGAGGCATCAACGACTGGTCGATGCTCTCGATAGTGGAAGATTATTTTGCGGCAGGCGAATTTGAAAAAGGCTCCGATGTGGCTGAGAAATTCGCCGAAGAGTGCATGAAGGCCATCTATCTCTATTCGACACCTGTCGGACCCGGCGAAGACGACATCATATCCAAGAAACATTCGGATGACGTTGCCAACGAGTATCTCTATCTGATACACATCTGCAACAACTACGGTCAGAAAGAGTTGTCCGACCGTCTCAAGGAAAGAGTGAAGGCTGATTGATTACCTGACAATGCGGACCTCTTCCGTAACGACGCGAATCTGGGATTCCTTCTGCCGCGCCTTTGAAACGGAAAGAGACTTGCCATTGTCGAAAGCCACCATATAAGCGCCCGGGAAGCCTGCGCGCTTTACCTTTGGCAGAGCCGCGCTCGCTTCGGCGTATGTGCGGAACGCCCCGACGGTATATATATACTTGCCCGTGGAACCTTTCTTGACAAATACCGGACTCAGGCCCTTCAGAGCCGAATTCTTCGCTTTGTATGCCGATGCGAATATCTGTATCTGATAGATGATTCCGTCAGGAATGTCACTCTCTATCAGTGTTGCCTCCTTGCCAATTTTGAAGGTGTAGTCCTCCTGCCCCTCGGGCTCTTCGAACGTCAGTTGCGGCGCACTGCGCAGCGAGTGTTTTGCAAACTGCCAGTTTCCGCTGTCCGGGGCCTTCTGAGACATCAGGCTGAGAGCCATAGCCTCCGACTGGGGAATCATCCTGCACAGATAATTGTCATACTTGACAACATAGATTACTACCGAGGAGGCATCACACTCCCTGTTGGAGGCGAACACTATGTAACGGCCGTCCGCCGACTGTGTGTAGAGAAGGTCGTCCGCTACGGAAGAGAATGGGAAGCCAATATTCTGCAAAGGCCCCCACTGCTGAGCGGATTCATCGTAGCGGCTTACGTACAGGTCGTATCCTCCCATTCCGAACAGTCCGTCAGATGAGATGTAGAGCTCCTTGCCGTCGGGAGAAAGCATCGGGAAGATTTCCGATTTCGCAGAAACCATTTCCCTGCTGACAACCGTCGGAGCGCTCCACAGAACACTGTCAATGCGAGACGTCTCGCAAATGTCCCCGTCCTTGGAAATATAATATTTCGATGCGCCTTCCGGATAATAATTGCCGTCAGACGTCCAGCTTCTGTCGGCGAGATGGGAGTACCAGAGGAAGAAATCCTTGCGCGGGACCGTCTTTTTTGCAATCAGAGCAGGGGATGCGGCAAACTGCAGCATCGACTGACCGTTCTGCGAAAGAAGAAGCTTTTCGAAGATGCTGTCCTTTTCAGCCTGATCGGTGGCTGAGGAAAGAAGCTTCTCGTAAATCGCTATGGCCTTGTCGAATTGGTAGTTGTTGTGGTACTGCTGAGCGGAATTGAGGCTGACTGATTGGCCTGCAGCCAAATGGGGCAAAAAAACAATTGCCGCGGCAAGCACGCGGAAGGTAAAGGTCGCTTTTATATGTTTTTTCATCAGGAGGTTGCTATGCAAAAATCGAAACAAATTTAGCAAATACTTTATATATTAAGAAAAAATCGTAATTTTGCAGACTATTTTTGAAATGGAATATTTAATTTAAAACAAAACCATATGCAAAGTAAAGGTGCCATCAGACTTGTGGCAATTCTAATCGGACTGGCTTGCCTCTTCCAGCTTTCATTCACAGCTGTAACCGCAATCCAGGAAAACAAAGCTGCCAAATATGCTGAACAGGAAGTTGCAGCTGAGCAGTTAAAAGCCTCATTTGCAGAAGTTCCGGAGCTTGACAGAGCATTTTATCTGGACTCCGTCTCCACTTCGGCCAACAAGATTTATCTTGACAGCCTGGCAAATGAAAAGGTATATTTTTCCTACACCTACAAAGACGTCAAAGAGAAGGAACTGAATCTCGGTCTTGACCTGAAGGGCGGTATGAACATCACCCTCCAGCTTGACCTTGCAGATCTCGTCCGCTCCTGTGCACGCGCAAAAACCACTGACAACTTCAAGCAGGCAATGGCTGTGGCAAAGGAACGTGCAGACCAGTCTCACGAAGATTTCATAACCCTCTTCGCACAGGCTTGGGAGGAAATAGCTCCTAACCAGAGGCTTTCATTCGATATCGACCTTGACAAACTCAGCGGGGACGTCGAGAACAAGTCAAGAGCCACCAACGAAGAGATTATCTCCCTTCTCAAGAAAGAGGCGGAAAGCGCAATCGACAATGCATATACAGTAGTTGAGCGCCGTGTCAACCAATTCGGTGTGGCACAGCCTAATATCCAGAAGATTGCCCGCACCGGACGAATTCTCGTGGAACTCCCGGGCGTCAAGGAGCCTGAGCGCGTGAGAAAACTTCTCCAGGGCACCGCTTCCCTCGAATTCTGGCAGACCTACAACTATCAGGAAATCGCTCCGTTCCTCCAGGAACTCAACGATGAACTCCGTCAGCAGAACGAAGTTCTCCAGAGCGAAACCTCAGCAGAGGCCAAGACAGTTGCCGAAACTGCCGTAGCAGATGCTTCTTCAGACATTGAAGCACAGCTTGACTCCGCCACTGCAAACACTGACCGGTCAGACGTGGTTTCAGCAATTAACCCTCTCTTCAGCAAACTCCAGCCATGGGGTGGCAATTCAGCCTGCCTCGGTATCGCACACTATCGCGATACGGCTCAGATCAATGCCTGGATTGCAAGCAGCAAGATAGCATTTCCTTCAGATTTCGTTCCTGCATGGAGCTTCAAGGCCTGGAGCGGAGAAGGTGTCACCCCTGACACATACTTCGAACTCGTAGCCCTCAAGAACGTGGCCGGCAAAGGTGCCGTTCTCGACGGTTCGGTCATCACTTCGGCTCGCGTCAACTACAACAACTACACATCCGCTGCAGAAGTAAGCATGACTATGAACAGCACTGGCGCTGCAAAATGGGAAGTCATCACCGAACAGAACATCGGCAAACAGATTGCCATCGTGATGGACGGCCAGGTTTACTCATATCCTAACGTACAGAACAAGATTTCAGGCGGCAGCTCACAGATAACCGGCCACTTCACGCAGGAAGAGGCCGACGACCTTGCTACAGTGCTCAAATCCGGTAAACTTTCAACCCCTGCACGTATAGTTCAGGAGCAGGTTGTAGGTCCTTCACTCGGTAGCGCCTCCATCAGAAGCGGTATGATTTCATTCGCAATCGCATTCCTTCTGGTGCTCATCTATATGATTCTGTTCTACCGCAAGGCGGGTATCGCAGCCGACATCGCTCTGCTGTGCAACGTACTCTTCCTCTTCGGTTCACTCGCTTCATTCGGTGCAGTCCTCACCCTTTCAGGTATCGCAGGTCTCGTGCTGACAATGGGTATGGCAGTGGATGCGAACGTAATCATCTATGAGCGCGTCAAGGAAGAGCTCCGCTCCGGCAAGGCTCTCCGCCTGGCCATCAGCGACGGTTACAAGAATGCATACAGTGCAATCCTCGACGGTCAGTTGACAACAATCCTTACCGGTATTATCCTCTACATCTTCGGTTCGGGCTCAGTCAAGGGCTTCGCCGCCGTATTGGTAATCGGTATCATCACTTCAGTGCTGACATCAATCTTCATCACGAGACTCATCTTCGAAGGCCGACTCGCACGAAACAAGAACATAACCTTCGACAGCCCTGCAACCCGTGAATTCCTCCAGCACACTCATATCGACTTCATCGGCAAGAGAAAATGGTCATACATCATCTCGGGTACAGTGTGCGTCATCTGCCTCGTTTCAATCTTCACCAAAGGCTTCAGCCTCGGCGTGGATTTCAGCGGCGGCCGCACCTACACCGTACGTTTCGACCAGCCTACAACTCCTGAGGAAGTTCGAGCAGCAACTCTCGAAGAGTTCGGCGAAGCTGCAGAGGTCAAGCAGTTCGGCGGCGCTTCACAGATGCGCATCACCACCAAATACAAAGTGAACGAGCAGAATGTCGAGACCGACAAGGAAATCGAGCAGAAACTCTACAATGCTTTGAAAGACAAGTTCTCCACACCGCTGACACTTTCAGACTTCACTTCGACTCTGGAAAATCCTAACGGTATCGTCAGCTCAGACCGCGTCGATGCTTCCATCGCAAGCGAAATGCAGAGAGATGCTGTCATCGCCGTAATAATCGCACTGATTGTAATTTTCGGCTACATCGCAATCCGATTCAAGAACTGGACCTGGGGTCTGGGAGGTGTAACTTCACTTGTTCACAACTCCATCATAGTGATAGGTTTCTATTCCATCTTCACCGGTATTCTTCCGTTCACCCTCGACGTGGACCAGACATTCATCGCTGCGGTACTTACCATCATCGGTTACTCAATCAACGATAACGTGGTTATCTTCGACCGTATCCGTGAATACAAGATCCTGTTCCCTAAACGTGCACTCGGTCAGAACGTCAATGAAGCTTTGAACGCAACCCTCTCACGTACAATCAACACGTCAGTGACCACATTGCTCGTGCTTGTTTCAATCGCAGTATTCGGCGGCGAAAGCATCCGCGGCTTCTCAGTCTCACTTGCACTGGGTGTCTGCATAGGTACTTACGCTTCAATCTTCATCGGTACCCCGATAATGTACGACCTCAACATCCGCAAGGAAAAGAAAGCCGCACTCAAGAAATAATCGGAATCTAACCCTCAAAATAAAGTCCGACGCTTCCAGGCGCCGGACTTTTTCTTTTTTCAGCTGTTGATTGCATCTACAGGATTGAGACGGGAAGCACGGACAGCAGGGGCAAGACCGGCAATGATGCCGGTAGCAAGAGAAATCCCAAAACCAAGCAGAACGTTGGCTGCCGAAAGATGCAGCTCCACCACAGGGGAAGGCACCGCCAAAGTGACAAGCCACACCAGCAGCACTCCGGCTCCTCCTCCCAGGACGGACAATAGCGAGGCCTCTTGCAGGAACTGAGCAAAAATGCGGCTGCGCCTTGCCCCCAGAGCCTTCTGAATGCCTATTTCGCGGATTCTCTCCTGTACGGAAACAAACATTATGTTAGCCACCCCGAAACATCCTACGAGAAGGGAAAAGATGCCGATGATCCATCCCAGTGTATTGACCATATCGAATATCTCCGTCAGTTCCCCGAGGATGAACGAAAAACGGTTAAGAGCAAAATCGTCGTCTGCGGAAGGCTGGAGCCTTCGCACTTGCCGCATCAGAGAACGTACCTCAAACAGAAGTCCGTCCTCCCCTGCCGAGGCTTTCGGAGAGAGCGATATGCTTGCCCTTGCCGAGGAAACGTCGCATAGAGCCGCCGCTGCACGGTACGGTATCACACGGGCGTTATCCACATCTATCGTACTGACCGCATTGGAACCTCTCTTTTCAAATATGCCTATGACCGTGAAAAAGGCATCTCCTATCCTGATATTGCGGCCAAGCGGGTCGCCTGCCTCCTCCAGGATTCTTTTTCGGACGGCATCTCCTATGACCGCAACCGGAGTGCCCCGTTCAAGTTCCGCCCCGGAAAATCCGCGGCCTGCCGCGATAGGGGTCTGAACGGTCATATCCCAGTCTCCGCACACTCCGACAACATCGGAAAAAGAGACGGAATATGCCACTTTGTCGGCCTGAGTGCTGTTGTCCCTCAGGTAGCGGTACTCGTCTTCCGTGACCTGCGGCCTGCCTATATAATTCCACCATCTGAAAACACCATCTTCGTTGAGATCAGGCTCCAGAGGCTCCCTTTCCACAAACAGAATATCGGCTCCGAAATTCTCGAAAGCTGAGCGTATGGTGGCCTTCAGAGAATCCACACAGGTAAAAACGGCAACTATTGAAAAAACTCCAATGCACACCCCGAGCAGAGACAGGAGTGTGCGGAACCAATCTCTCGACAAATCCATCCCTACAATCCTATTTTCTTCTTCAATCCCCTGAGTGCATCGAATGCGTCAAGCGGGGACATTTTATTGATGTCCAGTTTTTTAAGTTCGTTCTTGATGTCCAGAAGCAGAGGATCATCAAGCTGATACAGTGAGAGTTGCACAGGCTTGTTCTGTCCCGTGCGCCCTGCGCCGGACTGCCGGTCGGTCTTCTCCAGCGAAGAAAGCTTCTTTTCCGCAAGAGAGACAACTTCCTGCGGCATACCTGCCAGTCTGGCCACATGGATACCGAAACTGTGGGCCACTCCTCCTTCACACAATTTGCGCAGGAAAATGACCTTTCCGTCTGTTTCCTTCACGGAGATATGACAGTTGTGCACGCGCGGATATATCGAATCCAGCTCGTTGAGTTCGTGATAGTGGGTTGCAAAAAGTGTTTTCGGCCTGTAGGCGCTGTTGTGAAGGTGCTCCACAATCGCCCAGGCTATCGACATTCCGTCGAAGGTGCTGGTGCCCCTTCCTATCTCGTCCAGCAGGATAAGCGACCGTTCGGACAGATTGTTGAGAATCATTGCTGTCTCCAGCATCTCCACCATGAAGGTGGACTCCCCACGGGAAATGTTGTCCGAAGCCCCTACTCTGGTGAATATTTTGTCCACAATGCCTATTTCAGCCTTTTCCGCAGGTACGTAGCATCCTGTCTGCGCCATAAGGCAGATGAGGGCGGACTGCCGCAGAAAAGCGGATTTTCCGGCCATATTCGGACCTGTGAGAATAATAACCTGCCGGGTGTTGTTGTCGAGGTACAAATCGTTGGCGACATACTCCTGACCATCCTCCATCATACTCTCTATGACCGGATGGCGGCCCTTGGAGATCTTGATTTCAAGAGTGTCATTCAACTGAGGACGGCAATATGATGAAGCTTGGGCCAGAGCAGCGAAACCTGCAAGAACATCCAGCTTGGCGAGCGTGGCCGCATTGGTCTGAATCTCTGAAATCTTCTGCTGTATGGAGCCCACAAGCTGCGCATAGATGGAATTCTCTATTGCAAGTATCTTCTCCTCTGCACCGAGAATCGTCTCCTCATACTGTTTCAACTCGGGAGTTATGTAGCGTTCCGCTCCCACTAGGGTCTGCTTGCGTATCCATTCGGAAGGAACCTTGTCCTTATACATATTCCTCACCTCAAGATAATACCCGAAGACATTGTTGTAACTTATCTTGAGTGATGCGATGCCGGTGTTTTCCTTTTCCCGCTGCTGAATTTCCAGCAGAATCTCCTTTCCTGAAGTGAGAGTCCTGCGCAACGTGTCGAGTTCTTCGGACACTCCCTCGGCGATGACGTCACCTTTTCCTATGGCGGCGGCAGCTTCCGGCTTGATTGTGCGGGCAATCTCCTCATACAGTGCCGAGCAGGCATTAAGTTTCTCACAATAGGTGTGGAGAGAGTTATGACAGGCAAGGAGGCTTATTATTTCGGATGTGCTTCGCAGAGCCCTTGCCAGCTGGAGTGTTTCGCGCGGCATCAGTTTTCCGGCAGCCGCCTTGGCGATTATGCGTTCGAGGTCTCCTATATTGGAGAGTTCCGCCCGAACCGAATCGCGCAATACATCATCCGAGAGGAAGGCCTCGACCGAATCATATCTTTCATTGAGTCGGGCAATATCCTTGAGCGGCATAGCCAGCCACTCCCTCAGAAGTCTGGCTCCCATCGGACAGACCGTGCGGTTCATAACGTCCAGCAGAGAGCGGCCGCCATCGTAGGATCCGAACACCTCAAGGTTGCGATAGGTGAAATTGTCCATCCAGACAAATTCACTGCGGTCTATGCGGGAAACGGAGCGTATATGGCCCAGAGCGGTATGCTGCGTCATCTCCAGATAGAAAAGTATTGCACCGGCCGCACAGACCGCCATCTGAAGCTTCTCTATGCCATAGCCCTTGAGGGACTCCACGCCCAGTTGTCCGCAGAGTTTCCTGCGGGCACTATCGAAGGCGAACTGCCAGCCGTCCAGCGGTGTGGTGCAGCAGCTGCAGCGGAAACGTTTGTGGAATCCTTCCAGAAAGGAGCGTTCCAAAATCACTTCCTTAGGCTTGAAATTGCCCAGAAGTATGTCTATATAGTCCAGCGAACCTTCAGAAACCTTGAAGGTTGCGGTCGAGATGTCGAGAAAGGCAACTCCGGCGGAATTTCCATCGAAGAAGATGGATGCCAGATAGTTGTTCTCGGAGGAACGCAGAAGTGTATCATTGTAGGCAACCCCCGGCGTGACAAGCTCCGTAACACCTCTTCGGACAAGCTTTTTAGTAAGTTTCGGATCTTCGAGCTGGTCGCAGACGGCCACCTTGTAGCCGGCCTGAACCAGCTTGGGAAGATAGTTCTCGAGAGCGTGGAACGGCACACCGGCGAGCTCCGTGAAAGTGTTGCCTCCGGCGGCTTTTTTTGTCAGCACTATTCCCAGCGCCTTGCTGGTTTTGATGGCATCCTCTCCGAAAGTCTCATAAAAGTCACCTACCCGGTAGAGCAGAATGGCGTCGGGGTATTGCGCCTTGATTTCGTAATACTGCGCGAGCAGAGGACTTTCCTTCGATGACTTTTTTTCTTTCATATCTACAAAAATACCAAACTTTTTGGTTTAAGTGCTATCTTTGTCTGAGAAATGCATAACGCCAACCCTCTACAAATTCAAACAATATGAAAAAATTAACATTTGCTCTGGCACTCGCCGGTCTTCTGCTGGTCTCCTGCAAGGAAACACCCGCTGAGAAATTTGAAAAAGAAATGAAAGCCTTCCTTCAGGAAAACACCGTTGCAGGTCTGAGCTGCTGTGTTGTGAAGGATAATCAGATCATCTACAATCAGAACTTCGGTCTGAAGGACATCACCAATGCGAACGATCCTGTGGACGACAACACCATCTTCCGCATCGCATCAATCTCCAAATCCTTTACTGCCACCTCCTTCATGCAGCTCATCGAACAGGGCAAGGTAAATCTCAAGGACGACGTGAGCGACTTGCTCGGATTCAAGGTGAGGAACCCTAAATTCCCTGACACCGTCATCACTCTCGAAATGCTCCTCTCCCACACTTCCAGCATCAATGACGACGAAGGATATTATATCACCATCGATGTCATCAACCCTGAAATCAACGAGAATGCTGACAAGTGCTACAACGACTATGAGCCGGGTAAAGGATACGAATACTGCAACCTCAACCTCAATCTCGCAGGTACAATCCTTGAAAGAGTCAGCGGCGAACGCTTCGACCAGTATGTAGTCAACCACGTGGTGAAACCTCTCGAACTTTATGCCGGCTACTGTGTGGACAGCCTCGACAAGAGCCGCTTCGCACATCTCTACGAATGGGACGGTGAAAAACTTGTAGACGTTTATGATGATGCATATGCTCCACGCAGCGAGCAGATTGCAAACTACAACTTCGGCCACGACGCTCTTCTCTTCTCTCCTACAGGAGGTATGAAGATTTCTGCAATCGACCTTGCAAAGTATATGACGATGCATATGAACTACGGTTATTCACCGCTGGTTGACAAGCGCATCATCAGCGAAGAACTTTCAAAGAATATGCAGACTCCGCGCAGCGATGACGAGAATTACGGTCTCTGCCTCTGGCAGACCGAGGAATACACTCCGGGCATCACCCTTGTGGGCCACACCGGAGGTGCATACGGTCTGCGCAGCGCCATGTTCTTCAACCCGGAAGAGAAATACGGTTTCACCGTCATCTGCAGCGGTTCGAACGACGACAACATCCTCTATGACGTCGTAAGCCGCATGTACGAAAGCTTCATCAAATAGGAAGATGCCGGCAGTACGTCCCAAAAAGGCCCTTGGCCAGCATTTTCTGACAGACCAGAGCGTAGCGCAGTCCATAGTGGCTGCGCTCACCGGCTCCGGTCCCGTGCTCGAAGTCGGCCCGGGAATGGGCGTGCTCACGCAATACCTGCTGCAGAATGAGAATATAGACCTCAAGGTGGTCGAAGTCGACTCAGAGTCGGTGGAATATCTGCTCTCTCATTTCCCGAAGATTTCAAAAGGACTTTACGAGGCAGATTTCCTCCGTCTCGACCTTTCGAAACTGTTCGCCGGAGATTTCGCAGTCATAGGCAATTTTCCATACAACATATCAAGTCAGATATTCTTCAAGATCCTGGACTATCGCAGCCGGATTCCACTGGTTGTCTGTATGATTCAAAAAGAGGTGGCGGAGCGGCTTGCCGCCGGAGCGGGCACCAGGACATACGGCATTCTGTCCGTGCTGCTTCAAGCCTGGTATGAGATAGAATATCTGTTTACCGTAGGCGAAGGGGCTTTCCTGCCTCCTCCGAAGGTCAAGAGCGCCGTCATCCGTCTCAAACGCAACGGCCGTACCGACCTCGGATGCGATGCCGAACTCTTCAAGAAAGTGGTCAAAACCACTTTCAACCAGCGTCGCAAAACCATCCGCAACTCTCTGAAGCCTATACTTTCATCCCTCCCCAAGGTTCCCGATTTCATTCCCTTTCTCGATGCCCGTCCCGAACAACTCTCTGTCGATGAGTTCATAGAACTCACGAAATCATTATCTTTGTGATATGATGAAGGGCTTGTTTTTTTGGTTCCTGAGCACCGTGATAATGTTCTGGAACGTGGAGAACTATTTTGACACCTACGACGATCCTCTGACCGAGGATGACGAATTCACACCTGCGGGCACCTATCACTGGAACCGCTCGCTTTTCCAGAAAAAACGGGACGGTATAGCCAAGACCATAATAGCGGCCTCTGACCGCTACGGTGAACTTCCTCTGATAGTGGGAATGGCTGAAGTCGAGAACAGGTACACCGTACGGCAACTCACGCAACATTCGCCCCTTTCGGCATACAACTACAACTATGTCCATCGCAATTCACCTGACGGCCGCGGCATAGACGTGGCGCTGCTCTACGACGCAGACCGCTTCCATATACTGAAAGTGGATTCTCTCCGGGTGAAAGGCTTCCGTACCCGCGACATTCTCTATGTAGTGGGGGTTACACGCGACAAGGCGAAAGACACACTCCATATCTTTGTCAATCACTGGCCTTCGAAACGTTCCGGGGACGAATCGACCCTCAGGCGTGCGAAAGTGGCCCGCCTTCTCGACTCCTGCGCAGATTCCATCCTCACAAAAAATCCGCAGGCGCGTATAATAGCGATGGGTGATTTCAATGACGACAGAGCCGACACCACCGTCAGGGCACTCTTCCACAAGAAAGCGCGCAACGGCAAAGGAAGTTACAAATATAAGGGCAGATGGGAAACCATAGACCATTTCTTCGTCAGCCAAAAGGTAAATCGTCTCTCCAGAATGTATGTTTTCGATGCTCCGTTCCTGCTTGAAGAAGACAAGACATATCTGGGCAAGAAGCCGTACCGTACTTTTGTAGGGCCAAAACATAACGGAGGGTTGTCGGATCATCTTCCGATTATTTTGCAATTCGTAAAATAATTTTTTATATATTTGTCTGCCATTTGATTGAACTACAATAGTTTCCAAAGTTTCAAACTGTAAGTGTTTATATGAAGCAATACCTCGATTTATTACGATATATCGAAGAAAACGGCACTTTTAAAAGCGATCGCACCGGAACCGGTACAAAAAGTGTATTCGGCTACCAGATGCGTTTTGACCTAAGCGAAGGCTTTCCTCTTCTCACCACGAAGAAAGTGCACCTGAAATCCATCATATATGAGCTTCTGTGGTTCATATCCGGCGACACCAACATCAAATATCTGAAAGACCACGGAGTTTCAATATGGGACGAGTGGGCGGATGAGAACGGCGAACTGGGCCCTGTGTACGGCCATCAGTGGCGAAGCTGGCCCGCTCCGGACGGGAAGTCGATAGACCAGCTTACAAACGTAATCGACCAGATAAAGCGCAACCCTGACAGCAGAAGACTGATTGTCAGCGCCTGGAATCCTGCCGAAGTGGACAGGATGGCCCTGCCTCCGTGCCACTCCCTGTTCCAGTTCTATGTCAGCGAGGGCAAACTCTCCTGCCAGCTCTATCAGCGAAGCGCCGACGTTTTCCTCGGCGTACCTTTCAACATTGCCTCCTACGCACTTCTGACAATGATGATTGCCCAGGTGTGCGGACTTGAACCGGGCAGTTTCGTCCACACTTTCGGAGATGTCCACATATACAGCAATCATTTTGAACAGGTTGCAACCCAGCTCTCCCGCGAACCGAAGCCCCTGCCCAAAATGGCCCTCAACCCCGAGCGCAAAAACATAACGGATTTCGTGTATGAAGATTTCACGTTGTCCGATTATGATCCATGGCCTGCCATCAAAGCACCTGTAGCCGTATAAAATGGAAAGTTCCGTCAGCATAATTGCAGCTGCTGCCGACAATATGGCTATCGGCAGAGGTGGTGATATACCCTGGCATATCAGCGGGGATTTCCAATATTTCAAAAAGGTGACAATGGGTCATCCCGTAGTAATGGGCAGCGCCACCTGGCGTTCCATAGGCGGTAAATGCCTTCCCGGCAGACGCAATTTGGTGGTAAGCCGCTTTCCCGGCAGTCCGGAGGATATCGCCTCCGGTGCTGAATTTTTCACCTCACTCGAAGATGCGGTAACCTCTGCCCGTCCGGACGGAGAGGTGTTCATCATCGGCGGCGGCTCAATCTATCGTCAGGCTATGACTCTGGCCGACAGAATCTACCTGACAGCCGTCCACACCACAATAGAGGAAGCGGATACTTTCTTCCCGGAACCTGAACCGGAAATATGGACCATAACCTCCTGCGGCCCGCTCCTGACAGACGAAAAAAGCGGATTACAGTATAATTTTATGATATATGAAAGAAAGGAAAGGAAGAGATAGTTTCCGAAGTTCCCTCGGTGTTCTTCTGGCAATGGCAGGTTCGGCCGTAGGGTTGGGCAATCTTTGGCGTTTCCCTTATCTGGTTGGGGAAAACGGAGGAGCTGCATTTATCATTATATATCTGATAGCTATTGTTTTCCTCTCAATTCCGGTTTTCATTTCCGAATTCATGATAGGCAGAAGGGCCCAGGCCAACGTGTTCAGTGCCTGCAAGAACCTTTCTCCCCGGAAAGAATGGGGCATAATAGGAGTTTTCTGCCTTTTGAGCGTATTCTGCATACTTTCTTTCTACAGCGTTGTCGGAGGATGGAGTGTAAATTACCTTGGGCGCGCCATTATATTCCAGTTTACAAGAGAAAGCGGATCCGCAGAGCTTGAAACAATGTTTTCGAATTTCGTGGAGAATCCGTGGCTACCTCTTATCTTTCATACCGTTTTCCTTCTGCTCACTTCCATAATTGTTATTCTGGGCATACAGAAGGGTATTGAAAAATTCTCCAAGGTGATGATGCCGGTGCTTTTCTTTATCATCGTGCTCATAGCCATAAGGTCCCTTACTCTCGATGGAGCTTCCTCCGGTATCAATTACCTGTTCAAGCCTGATTTCTCAAAGATTACAGCCCAAACTGTGATAGCAGCCTTGGGGCAGGCCTTTTTCTCTCTTTCTATTGGCTGCGGCACAATTATGACTTACGGCTCATATGTCAGCAGAGATGAGAACCTTCTCAAATGCTCCGTAGGCACTGTCTTATCCGATACTTTGTTTGCTCTGATTGCAGGCTGCGCCATTATGCCGGCAGTGTTTGCTTTCGGCATCAGCCCGAGCGAAGGTCCGGGACTTGTCTTCATCACGCTGCCTCACATTTTCTCACAGATGCATTTTGGAGGAGTGATAGCTGTGGCGTTTTTCTTCACTCTTCTGCTGGCCGCCCTGACCTCTTCCATCTCGCTGCTTGAAGTCGTTGTGACTTTTGCAGTCGAGAGCCTTAAAATGTCCAGAAAAAAGGCTGTTATATCCTCTTTCTCGCTGTTTTGGACCATCGGTGCATTATGTTCTCTCTCTCAGGGGAGACTCTCGGATTTCACGATTTTCGGCAAAAACATATTTGACCTCCTCGATTATATTTCAGCCAATATCCTTATGCTGGGCGGAGGCCTTCTTATAGTGATTTTCACCGGATGGGTTCTTGGCCGAAAGGTCATAGAAGAAGAATTGACAAACCGCGGAGCAATTCATTATTCCCCGCGGTTTGTCAATGGTTTTATCTTTATGATTAAGTACATCGCCCCTATAGTGATCATCGCGATACTGCTGGCGACGTACGGTGTCTTCTAGAAGAATCTTGCCCTGTTGTCCTTGACGTCTGCCTCCTGAGCAACCACTGCCTGAACAGTCTGCTGCTGGATGGTTGAGGTTCTCTGCGCTGCACTCTTCACGTCATCTTCGGTGAAGAAGCTGCCGTTTTCACGATTTACGACTTGATAGACATATACTCCGATTTCACCTTCAAGAATCTTGATTTCGCCCTGTTTTGCAACAGAAACAGCTCCTACAAGCTTAGGCTCCACGTTTGCAGGCTGTATGCTGCCGAATGAGAGACCTGTCTGATGGCTGACGGTGGTGCCGAGAGCTTCGGCAACCTGCTCCAGAGAAGTCATTCCGGCAATCTTGCCCTTAATCTCCTCGGCTTTCTTTGCGACAGCCTTCTTTGCATAGAGCATATCGCTTATCTGCTGTGCAACATCGTTAATATCGGTGTAACCCTCCTTGCGGACCTTGGTGACAGCCGCTACGAAATAGTACTTGTTGTCAACTGTAATGACATCGGACACGCTTCCCGCCTTGGTTTTCTTTTCGAAAGCCCAACGGACCACTTCGCGTGCATTTTCAACGACTCCCAAACGGCGCGTCGATTCCATCAGACCCTGTGTCGGAACTACAGGAAGATCATTTTCCTTGACGTAGGCCGCGAATTTGTCATATTTGCCTTCAGAAGCATCAGCCAGGGCTGTTGCCTTCATCTGGAAGTCACGGTATGTGTCGTCTGAAGGGAGAACGTTCTTGACGAGGGTTGCAAGCTGAACCTTCTTTATGTCCTTGGACCGTTCCGGAGTATAAAGTACGAAGATTGTCTGTGCGTTGGCGATTTTTACTGTAGATACCTTGTCGTTCTGATAGAGGACTGGTATCATCTCTGCAAGGCCGTTGGCAAACAGACCTTCCTGAGATACCCATCCGAGTTCCGAAAGCTCAGCAATTGAAGGGCGGCTCTTGAGAACTTTCGCCAGGGAATCAGCGGAAGCCGCTTCTGCAAGAGGAAATGCCTTATAATATACGTGAGCGGAATCGGACATCGACTTCACGTCTGCCACGCGGACAGCGGAGAAGCTGTTTTCACCTTCGATTACCCGGCTTACTGCTTCCTTGGATTTTCCGAAAGCGAAATCCTTGATTTCAGGAACGTTTTCGAGTTGTCCTTCGCTGTAATACATTACATCCCACTTGCCGTCTGAATTGAGAGTAATGAAATTCCTCAGATTTTCAGCCTCTGCAAACTGAGCATAAAGTTCGTCGAAGACGGCCTTTGTTTCTTCCTTGTCTGTCTCAGAAGGAACAACTTCAAACATCACGTATTCTATATCGCGGTTTGCAGGCTGTTTCATCTCTTCCCTGTGGAGTTTGTAGAAATCGCGGATTTCGGATGAAGTTACCTGTATGGTGCTGTCCTTTGAGAAACTGAGCGGAGATATGACATAATCAACGTCATTGATACAGTTGTTGTCGGCGATGAGCTGCTCCTTTTCGAGGTCTGTCACAATGGCGCTCTTACCGATGAGGGACATATATTTTTCATAATACTGACCGCGCATTATCGACTCCTCAAGGAAGTTCCAGTACATGCCGGCACGACCGGTCTGGTCTGAATCTATGCTCTGAACGAAAGATGCGAGAGCCTCTCTGCTGAAGTTGCCGTTCTCATCCACAAACATTGCCTGATTCATAAGGACAGGAGAGATATTGGATCCCTGAGTGAGATCGAGGAGTTCTTCGTCACCGACGAATACGCCTGCCTTGTTTGCCTTTGGAATGAATACTTCCTTATCGAAGATTGACTGCCAGGCTGCATCCCTGATGCCGCTTTGAGCCTGCTCGTCGTTTGTCTGCTGTCCCAAAAGTTCAGCAATCTTCTGATAGTGGTCATATTCTTCATAAAAATCTTTGTAGGAAATTGCCTCACCGTTCATCCTACCCACCTCATTGTCTGATGACAACATATCCACTGCACTGCGAAGTGTTTGTGGATCAAGGATAAAAGACAACAGTGCAATAGCAACCAACACTGCGATCAAAATTCCGAACTTAACTCGGATTTTCTCTAATACCGCCATAATAGCTCTTGTTTAAATTTTATTAATATTTTCGTGTATTATCGTCTAATCGCCCATAATAATGGACGAACCGCAAAATTACACAAAAATTTGATATATAAAACTATTTTGATTTCAAAACAGTTTCTAATATTTTTGGTTTTAGTAAATGCAAATACTATGTGTGCTTATACACTCCATTCAGCAAATCGGCGTTGGAACATCCGATTTCAAGCGTTCCTGGGACAGCAAGGGTATTTCAAGCTGCACCAAAAGTGACGAAGAACCGTAAATAGCGTATGTTTGCGCAAAACGCGAGTGACTGTGCTACTTTGAGGCGGTGTCGGGGGAATTTTGGCAGCAAATTCCCCCGTTTGATGTTTTTTGAGCCAAAAGGGGGATTATCGACCTCAAACTCCCCCGAAACAACTGTTTTTGACGTGGAAAACGTAATCTGGTATGGAATGTTATAGCGTACATTGTGATTCATCCGTCTGCGAGGATGAAAGCAGTACGCATTATCTTGACGCTCCGGCCACGAAAACAGCATCAAAGCGTGGCCGGGAGCCGGGAGGAAAGATACTGTTTCTCAGGACTTCGCGCTTCGCGCTCATCCCACCGCTCGCTACACTCGCGGTCCCCCCGCTATCAAGCGCGGGTG
>JAGHST010000009.1 GCA_018065695.1 Candidatus Cacconaster caballi
CCCTGAGATTGCTGCATCTAGCTTGGTTCGTGACAGTAACACTGCGTCTCCACAATCCCGGGGAAGTATCGCAAAGGTACTATCAAAATTCTTCAGTTCCAAATAAACTGTCAACTCACAGAACCTTTTTCGCACAGACGCAAACCGACGCCAAACCGTGAGCAATGAAGCTTGCTTCAACAATCGTGCAATCGAGCGCAGAGGCAAAGCTTGCTTTGACTATGCCGAGTCGCGACAGAGGAAGGCAAAGCCAACGAGGAAAAGCCCGAAGGGGTTAATCATTCGCGTCTGTACGAAAAGTTGCGCAATACGCGAGTGACTCGCGTATTGCGAAACATTTACTCCACGGGATCGAAATAGATTGATTCCACCCCGCATTGAGGGCACTTCTTCGGAGGTTCGGTGCCGACGTGCTGATAACAGCACACCGAGCATATCCAGGTCTTAACCTGCTTATCTTCAGTTCCTGCCATATTGTCAATCTTTATAAAAATTAGAAATTCTACTGTTCTACCCAAATCAGTTTGCCGGTATCATAACCGCGAGCGGTCGCAACGGCGAGAATTTTTGTCAGGATTTCCTGCGGGAGCTCGGGCGTTCTGGAGAGAATCCAGAGATATTTCGCGTTCTTGGAACCGACCAGCGCATAACTGTAGTCCTCAGCGAGCATCATCACTCTATAGTCTGAATAGAAAGGCCCGAAAAACGACACCCTCAGCAGACCTACAGTATCGGTGGTTTTGGCTTTGCCGATGGATTCCTTCTGTTTGCCATCGAGCAATCCGCTGTTGGTGACAACAATAGTCCCGTCCGGATTCAGCGCATAGTTTGCCTTTGCGTGAGTCAACCCCCTTTCAAAACTATGGTCGAAACGTGCTATTTCATACCAATCCCCAAGATAGCGGCTCAGATCAAGGCCACCTACGGTGGAATTATCAACCTTCCGCCCGCCGCATGAAAAAGCGAAAAAACACAGAAGGCCGGTTGTCAATAATATCATAATTCGATTCATAACTTTATGTATTTTGTAGGTTTAAGAAAAGTTGCGCATTACGCAACTATTTGAGGACAGTTTTCCAGAGGCCGTGGATGTTGCAGTATTCATAAACGGCAACGGGCTTGTCGCAACTGACATTGAACACCGCCTCGGGAGCCTCGTCACTCTGAAGATATTTCACCTGGCCTCCGTGTTCGGTTTCGAGGTAGATAAATGAAATGTGATGCGCGGGGAGCATCGGATGCTGCACCGAGCCCACTTTCACCAGAATTGTGCCGTCAGGACGGTGTTCGACGACAGGGATATGTTTCTCCCTGGCAGCGGAATCATCCGTCGCAGGGATAAGCTCCTGCATCTGTTTACCGCAACATACAACATCAACACCGCTGTCGACGCATTTGAAAATCACGTTTCCACACACTGTGCAGAGAAAGAATTTTGTTGTCATAGCATTTGTGGTTTTAATGGTTTATACAAAGATATGACGGTTATTTCCGGATTGATATTGATGATATAACTAATTTTCAATATCAGATATTGAGAAAATCAATATATTTGCAAAAAAAAATATATGGAACTCCGCCACCTGAAGTATTTCGCAACCGTCGCGAAAACCCTGAATTTCTCCGATGCGGCAAAACGTCTCTTCGTAACCCAAGGAACACTCTCCCAGCAGATCAAGCAATTCGAAGATGAAATCGGCACGCAGCTGTTCGACCGCAACCGGCACAACGTCACCCTCACGGAAGCGGGCGAAGAACTGCTCCCCCTCGCACTGAAAACAATCGAAGATTCGGAAGTATGCAGCAACCGGATGCGCGACCTCAAAGGAGCCCTGACGGGGACTCTCCGCATCGGCATAACACACTCTTTCAGCGGATTGCTCACCGAAACCGTGAAGAATTTCATCCGCGAACACCCCGGTGTGAAGCTGAAAATACAGTCGGAATCGGCATCCGAAATCATCGAAATGCTTAAGAATAAGGAGATTGACCTGGCGCTCGCCTTCAAGCCGTCAACAACTTACGAAGAACTGGAGTCCGTGCCGCTGTTCCGCAACAGTCTCAGTGCGGTAATGCACCGGGAGCACCCGATGGCATCGCATAAGGTTCTGACGATGGAAGAACTTGAAAACCACCGCATAATCCTTCCCGGCAAGGGGCTTCAGGCAAGACGCGCGTTCGACCGATACCTCGGTCTCGATTCCCGCAAGCTGAACGTGACGGTGGAGGTCAACGACCCCGAGCTCATAATGGATATCGTGCAGAATACCAGCTTGATAGCCATCGTATCGTCACTCGCTGCCTACTACCGCCCGAACCTCGTCGCCATCCCCTTGGAAGGCGGCAATTACTCGATGGTCGGTTGCATCCACCGACTCAAGGAAGGCTACCGCAAACGCTCCGCCGACATCTTCGTAGAGATGCTCCGTGATTCCGCCAAAATCGAAAGAATCGCCAAAGGACTGGAGTGACTTTGCGTGGACGCAAGTTGCGCAATACGCGACTGATTTGCGTCTGTACGAACCCGCCCCCTATCAGTTTCCTTCCTCAATTTCCGGTAGGGTCAAACCACTATATTGAAAAATGCAATCCACATCGTGTAAAAACATATCCGAAGAATCCGTGGCATAACTGCAGCGCAGGGCATTGATTTCCTCTGCCTGAACGAACTGGCCTATCGTCTCGGCATAATAGGTTGACAACAGCTCATACCAACCGCCAAAATCCGCATCCAGCCTTTCCCTCATCTCCAAAGCATTCATATTCAGCGGCAAGGCGCGATTCCTATCCCGCCTGCTGAGTCGGAGAATTCCACGGAGTTCTCCGCTTTTGCGTTGCGAGCGGTGCGAGTTGCGAGAAAATTCATTACTTTTGCAGAAAACACTGTCATTATGCCTGAGATTTGCAGATTTTACGGGATAATCATAAAAATGTTCTTTAAGCCAAGGGAACATGAGCCTGCACATATCCATGCTATTTACAATGAATATGTGGGCATATTTGATATCCATTCTTTTGAGATGATTGACGGCGACCTTCCACAAAAAGCCCAGGAACTTGTAAAAGAGTGGTTGAAGGACAATTACAAAAGTCTTATCCAGATGTGGGAGACTCAAGTTATTACCAAACTGAACCCATTGAAGTAATGATACCGCGCATAAAATCAATTTGCCCTCTGCAGGATTATATGCTCCAGGTCTGCTTTGACGACGGAGTAAAGGTCTTATATGATGTAAAGGATGATATCAGAACTTTGAATGATTTCAAGGTCCTTGAAACGGAATATGGCTTGTTTCAGAATGCACAGCTGGATTCAAGCCGAACCTGTGTTTTCTGGAATGACAGAGTTGACCTTGCTTCAGACACCATCCTTGAATACGGGGTCATCCAATAATTTGTTTTCTTTACTATTGTAATTCCTCAAGCTTCGATTCCCGGGCCCTTTGGTCTGCCAATCGCAGGGAGAGCCCCCAAGCGCGGAAACTCTCCCATTGACTGACACGAATGCTGAGTAATGGCATCAGCCCGAAGGCTGATCAGAAAGCAATCTTCCGTCAGCGTTTCCGCTTGCGGAGATGCGGCTTCCCTTGGGCAAGCATTACATCCGGTAGGACTTAAAAACAGCGTACTTTATTTGTTTGGAATAAGGTACGCTGTTTAGGGTTTCTCAACGTGTGTGAGGCGCTTATCTCTCACTGTTGATGTCAATACGTGTCACAAAGATAATGAATTTTAGGTAATTGCAAGAGCGTCCCAAGAAATTTTACAATGATTGCCCCTGCTATCGCAAGATAGCATTACATATTGTGAAATCTCACAAAAAATCTGTAACATTTCAACTTTTTCCGGTACTATAAGGGTGAAATGAACGCAATGCTCGCAGCGGCCGGGCCTGCAAAAAATAAACGTTATGACCACAAAATACCGGATATTTGTATGTACGGAATAATGTACGTGAATTTGCGGCTGTAAGGATTTTGATAAACCATAAAGACAGACTGGTCTATCAGGTCAATGGTGATGTCGTCACCGTTTTTGTTATACCAGAAGTACTCTCGCATCCGTGCAAAAATTCTCTGCGCTCTTCGGGCGGAAATTTTTCGATGGCGTAACGGAGCATAGTGCGAGGCATACGGGAACCATTCAGTTTCAAATAGCGTCGGAGCCTGTCCTCATCGCGCTTCCCGACATCACGCAAAAGCCAGCCGACGGCCTTCTGCAGGAGGTCGTGGAGAGGCTCCGGCTTGCCGAGGAAAATATCCGCAATGGCGTATGTATCATCAAGTTGTCCGTGGCGGATGAACTGCATCGTGGAGACGATGCCTATGCGTTGCTCCCAGATTGTCCGGCCATCGCTAACCAGG
>JAGHST010000049.1 GCA_018065695.1 Candidatus Cacconaster caballi
AAAATCGAGCACGTCAAGGTCGGGTATTTTGACATCTATGCCAAAGGCGGAAAGATTCGCCGAATCTACATTCCTCAGAAATTGAAAGAGGAAACAAAATCATGGCTCTCATCAACAGGCAGAGAATCGGGATACCTCTTCCTGAACCGGCTCGGTGAGCGGATAATAACCAGAGGTGTATCTCAACAGTTGAAGAACTATGCAGAAAAATACGGCCTCAACACGCAGGTAATCTATCCGCACTCTTTCCGCCACAGATTTGCAAAGAACTTTCTGGAGAAATTCAATGATATATCCCTTCTCGCAGATCTGATGGGACACGAGAGTATCGAGACAACGAGAATTTATCTTAGGCGCAGCAGCTTGGAGCAGCAGGAGATAATTGACAGGATTGTGACGTGGTAAAAATTCCCCAGCACTCCGTGAATGCCGTTGAGGCTTTCTACTGAGCGGAAAACGAGACTCGAACTCGCGATGCTCCGCATCAAAAAACAAAAGCCCCAGCGATGCTGAGGCTTTCTACTGAGCGGAAAACGAGACTCGAACTCGCGACCCCGACCTTGGCAAGGTCGTGCTCTACCAACTGAGCTATTTCCGCAAATCGGGATTGCAAATGTAGCAACTTTTTTTGTACCTGCAAATTTTATTTGCAAAAACCGCTGCTAATATCCTGCGACCCTGCTGACTGTTGCCGGAATGTCGGTATTGTCCCTGCAACTCATAAATTCGGAAGCCTTTGCCCCTTTCACGTACAGGCCTACAGGAGTGCCGGTATGGGAACTGCTGTAGAAATTCAACCCTGATACGGATTCGATATATCTGACGGCCTCGACAGCGAGTTTTCTGTTGGTATGATAGAGGTCAGCCTCCTTGTCGCTTTCAAAGTCGAGAAATGCTTCCTTGTAAAGGGCGGTAAGCACTTTTTCTTCCTCCTTGCTTACAGGGATGTCATCCCAAAATCCCATCTGCTTGCGAAGCAGATTCTTGACAGCCGACCAGGTCACTTCCTTGCCGTCTGCGGCAAGCAAAGTAAGAGAGTCGGTCAGGGCGGTAATGCTGCCGTTTTGATTTTCAAGCAGATTGAGTTTGCTTCCACGGATGGTGCATGCTCCGGTTTCGTGGTCGGAGGTCACGATAATCAGAGTCTCTTCAGGATGCTTGTTGTAGAAATCAAGAACAATATCCACGCTGCGGGACAGATTCAGCACCTCGTTGATTGTCGATGCGGCATCCTTGGAGTGGCCCGCTCCGTCGGTGTGAGCGCCTTCTATCATCATAAAGAACCCCTTCCTGTAGTTGGAGTACATATAGTCGATGGCCGCCGCGGTGAAATCCTTAAGACTTCTCTTGCCGTCCTTGTTGTCCATAGTGTAAGGAAGAACTGCTTCTTCCGGATTTTCCGACAGATACATCACTCTCTTGCCTTTGACGGGAGAGTATGCCTTCTCGCCGCAGAACACTTCGATGCCTTTTTCCCGTGCCATCCTGATAAGCTCGGCGGTTGAGGTGTTCTTGCCATATATGGTGGAGCCCGCCATAAAATCTATGTTGGAATTGATTTGCTGGAGTGCAATGTCATCGGTGTTTTTGCGTGAAGGGCAATGGATGCTGAAAGCGGCGGGGGTTGCCTGCACGAGGGCATCCGACGTGACAACGGCAGCTCCCAATCCCTTGGCCTTCGCTTTTTCGGAAAGGGAAACCACTGCAGTGCTGTCTGGCAGAACGCCAAGCATGCCGTTTTTGGTCTTCCTGCCTGTAGCCAGAGCCGTGCCGCTGGCAGCAGAATCTGTTACCAGGCTGGAAGCGGAATGTGTGGTTACCATAGTCACTACAGGGAAATGCTTGAAATTCAACTCACCGAGCCCCACCTGTCCCATATAGTATTCTGTGGCGTAAACCTGACTGATTCCCATACCGTCCCCTATGATGAAGAATACATACTTGGGAGTTCTGGCAAAAGATGTAGCGGACAGTGCTACGAACAATACGAATGTCAAAAGGAATTTCAAATTTTTCATATTGGAATTTTTATTTGTTTCAGATATTGAAGTTGGCTCCCAAGAAAACCGTTCTCTTGTAGGTATCGTAAGTTTTGTATATGACCTCTGAAGAAGTACGTTCTTCATCAGTTGTATAGTGATCGAAGATGCCCCTTATTCCCAGGTGGAAAGACCACCTTTTCAGACTCTTGCTTACTCTCAGGGTGAGGACGGAACACTCTCCGAGCGTGCCGTTCTCCTTATAGACCTTGCTGTTGTACCGGTAGCTGGCATTGATGAGCCAGTTGTTGTCAAGCTTTACGGAAGGAGTCAGATGGAAGTTGAAATAACTGGCTTTCAGGTTGTATGTACGGGCATATCCCACATTGTAGAAATAGTTGCCGCCAACCGTTACCCAGAAAGGACCGTATGACCAGTTCAGCATTGAGGTGAAAGAGACCACGTCGCTGTAGTTTGTATTGACAGGGAACAAATATGAAACGCCTGAGCCACCGGCATACTGCAATGTATAATCAATCTGTCTCCCCTGCACGTTGTACTCCGCGCTTGCTTCGAAAATCAGGCTGTGCCGTCCGTTTGTCCAATCGGTGATATATTCAAGATTCGCTGAATTTGTGACGGAACCCTTGAGGTCGGGATTGCCTTTCACCCAGACCTGTTTGTCACCGTCATATATCAACTCGGGATAGACGAGGCTGTTGTCCGCCACACCGGTGCTTCTGATCAGTTTGAGCCGCAGAGCGTGGTGGTCTTTCATCTGCCAGATGGCATTTGCTTCGGCAGACCAGTCGTGGGACCATCCGTTGTAAATGCCGCATCCATCTTTGGCGAATGTTCTGGAATAGCTCTTGTATCGGCCGTTCAGTATGGCTTTGATGTGCTTGCCGTTGAATATCAGTTGAATCATAGGTGACAGGTAGGCGAGGCCGTTCTGAATGCCTCTGTCGGATTGCAGGCTGGAATTCAGTACAGCTTTCACGTTAAGTTGCCTGCCCCTTATATCGAATTTGGTCAGAGATTCCAGTTCCGTGTTGAATTCATCCCTTTCAAGGGGGGAGCCGGAGCTGAACGTATAATCCGTATTGACTTGCAGATGCCCGCGCTTCAAAGACCGTTCATAGTTGGCTATGGCAGTCATAGAGAGTGATTTGGTGGAGGTTTTGCTGGAACGCCTTTCCGTGGAGGTGTATTGCCAGCCCCGCCCCATTGTCGGAGACATGTCATCGACCCGGGTGATGAAGGACGAGTTCTCCAGACGGCTGGTCGAATGGTTCTGTCGGAGCCATATCTTGAGGACATCCTTGTCGGTGATGGCCCATTTGGCATAGATTCTCGCCATGTGTCCGTAATAGTTCACCTTGACGGTATCTTCCGAAACGATGCTGTACCCGGCCCCGTATCTCTCCTCCAGCGTAACTATATCCGGATAGTATATGTCGAAATCCAAATCGGCGCTGATTTCGAATTTCTTACCGTCGCTGTAGCGGATGCTGGCCGTCGGCATTATTCCCGTCGCCGTTGAATACTGGACACTGACATCTCCGCTGACACCTTTACGGATGGCAACCGGTATGATGTTGATTGTACCTGAAATACCGTTTTTGATGTGAGTTTCGGAAGGTGACGTGCTTATTTCTATTTTTTCCACTTCTCTGAGGAAAGTGTTGGCCAGAACGGCATCCTTGGCATCGTCTCCCACAAGTTTGCCGTCTATCTTGAGATCGTAACGGTCAAGGAAGGTGCCCCCGTTCCTGTTTGAAAATTCCGGCAGAGTATTCAGGTAATCCAGCAGAGGGACATTCCCCGGAAGTGCGATTTTTCCTATGTGGATTGTCTTTTTTTCCGCATCCACTTCGATTGCGTAATCCTCCGCAGCCAACTGGAATGAGCCTGCAGCAATCAGAAGGGCGGAGAGTATGTATTTCAATATCTTCATTATTGATTATTGTGCAAATATAATTATTTTTGTATATCGGTCGCATACCAATTCAAAAACTCAATATGAAAAAAATTTTCACAGTTATCGCTGTTATGGTTGCATTGACATCCTGCACACGCACAAATCCGTTCCTTACCCAGTGGGACACCCCTTACGGCATACCTCCGTTCGACCAGATTCAGGAAGATGACTATCTTCCGGCTCTCGAAGAGGGTATCAACCAGTCCATGGCTGCCGTCAAAGCTATTGTCGACAATACACAGGAACCGACTTTCGACAATGTCATAGCCGCATATGATCGCTCCAACGCTCTTGCCGACAAGGTGGTCGGAGTGCTCTTCAATCTCGGTGAGACAGACCTTACCCCAACCCTGGAGGGCATAATGGAGAAGGCTATGGCAATGATTTCCGAAGCAAGCAACGAAGTTCTCTTCAATGCCGAACTCTTCGCAAAGGTCAAAGCCGTCTACGACAAGAGAGAGAGCCTGAATCTTACCCGCGAGCAGCAGAGGGTGCTTGAAGAAGTTTACCGCTCTTTCGCCGACAACGGTATTGCTCTTGATGCTGAAGGTCAGGCAAGAATGAAGGAGATCAACACGGAACTCTCCCAACTCGGCCTCAAGTTCGGCAACAATCTTCTGAAGGAGAACAACGCGTTCAAGGCCTCTTTCGGCGTCGCCATTTCCGAATATACTTCCGCTATGGCTTCGACTGAAGATCGCGCAAAGCGCGAGGAGATGTTCCGCGCCTATTCCTCCAGAGGTGCCAATGGCAATGAATTTGACACTAAGGAGTTGATTGTCAATATTCTCAGTCTCAAGCAGGAGCGTGCCCGCCTTCTCGGCTACGACTGCCCTGCCGCAGAGATTCTCAGCGACAAGATGGCCAAGACCCCTGAAACTGTGGATGCATTTCTCGCCAATATCTTCAAATATGCAGTCGCTCGCGCAAAAGAAGAGGTTGCAGATATGCAGGCAGTTATGAATCAGGAAATTGCAGAAGGCAAACTTCCTGCAGGCAGCCGCATAGAGCCTTGGGACTGGTTCTACTATACCGAAAAGGTGCGCAAGGCCAGATTCGATTTGGACGAAGAGCAGATAAAGCCATATTTCCAGATGGAAAATGTCCGTCAGGGCGTCTTCAACACCGCTTCCAGGCTTTATGGCATCACATTCGAGAAAATCGAGGATGCTCCAGTCTATCACAACGAAGTCGAGGCCTTCAAGGTAAGCGACTCGGACGGCAGCCTCATAGGCATACTCCTGACTGACTACTTCCCTCGCGACAGCAAGAGAGGCGGTGCGTGGATGAACAACATCCGCAATCAGTACGTGACAGCCGACGGTCAGATGGTACGTCCTATCATCGTAAACGTCGGCAATTTCAACAAGCCTACGGCCGACGCTCCGTCGCTTCTGAGCCTCGACAACGTGGAGACAATGTTCCACGAGTTCGGTCATGCTCTTCACGGCCTCCTTTCACAGTGTACCTACAATACCGTAAGCGGCACTTCGGTATCGCGTGACTTTGTGGAACTTCCTTCCCAGATAAACGAGAACTGGGCCTACCGCAAGGAGGTGCTTCCAGGCTATGCAAAGCATTATCAGACCGGGGAAGTGATTCCTGACGAACTGGTGGAGAAGATACTTGCAGCAAAGAACTTCAACCAGGGCTTCATTACAACCGAACTTTGCGCTGCCTCAATACTCGATATGAAATGGCACGAACTCCGTTCCATGGAAGGTATCGATATCGAAGAGTTCGAGAAGAAGGTCTGCAGCGAGATGGGACTCATAGATGAAATCATCCCACGCTACCGCACCACCTACTTCAACCACATCTTCAACAGCGGCTACAGCGCAGGCTATTACAGCTATCTTTGGGCTGAGGTGCTTGACAAGGATGCTTTCGAGCTCTTCAAGGAGAAAGGTGTCTTCGACAGCGAGACTGCTATGAGTTTCCGTCGCAACATCCTTGAAATGGGCGGCAGCGAAGAGCCGATGGTGCTCTACAGACGCTTCCGCGGAGCCGATCCGGATCCGGACGCCCTGCTCAGGGCAAGAGGCCTAAAGTAGTTTTCTGATATCGTCTATGATATAATCGGGCGAGGCGCCGGCCAGAAGGTCGGCGCTTTGGTTTCCGTAGGTGACTGCGCAGGTGCGGCAGCCGGCCCTGTGCCCCATCTCTATGTCGAAGGTGGTATCGCCCACTACAAGGCATTCCTGAGGCTTGACTCCCATTTTCCCGCATACTGCATAAACCAGGTCCGGCGCCGGCTTGGCGTTTTCCACGCAGTCTGCTCCGAAGGCGTTTCCGGTCGGAATGAAGCGTGATATGCCGAGACGGTCCATCAGCATTGCAAGCGAGTCGCTTTTGCGGGAAGATGCCACAGCCATCCGTATGCCACGCTTCTGCAGTGCGCCAAGGGTATCCAGTACTCCCGGGAAAGCGGTAATGGTCTGAGGAGCTATGTCGAAAAAGATTTCGCGATATATTTCCACAGCCCTGTCGGCGTCCCGGGACGACATATCGGCTCCCTTGGTGAAATTTTCCTTGAGATGCAGCCCTATGACAGACCTGATGCGTTCTTCGGCAACCTTCGGGCGGCCCATACGCTCCATAGTGGCCTGAAAAGTTTCGATGATGCCTCTTGTGGTATCGGCCAGAGTCCCGTCAAAGTCAAAAATAATGAATTGCTGCTCGGACATAATGTCAGATATCCATTACGTAACTGCGGCGGCGCATGAATTCGTGTGTCTCGTATATGCCTTCGAAGACGGTTTGAACCTTGGCGTTGTTCTCAAGTTGCGGATTGGCCAGCATTGTGCGGATTCCGTATTTGATGCAGTTTTCGTGGATGTGCTTGAAGAGCAGCAGGTGCGCACCGGTGCCCTGATACTCCGGCAGGACGCCTATCATCAGGGCTTCGATGGTATCATTCTTTCTGAGTGCTCTGAAAAGGTGGATGAAGCCCAGCGGAAAAAGGCGCCCCTTGGCTTTCTGAAAGGCTTTTGACAGAGAAGGTACCGTGAAGGCAAAGCCGATGGCCTTGTCCTGCTCGTTGACTGCAAGCGCCACAAAATCGGTGCTGAGAAGAGCGCAGTAGGTATCGAGATAGTCGTCTATCTGACGGTCTGAAAGCGGAGTGAATTCATACAGTTCCTTGAAGGAGTCGTTGCAGACGTGAAACAGAGCCATACCGTATCTGCGCCTCAATTCTTTCATCGGCATATCCTTTACAACGCGGATTTTGAATCGGGATTCAATCATATCCGTCATCTTGAAGATTTCCGGCAGGGTGTCGGGGATATCCACCATCTTCTGTGTCCAGTCGGCATCCTTGGTGAATCCCATTGCCTCCAGATGTTCCGCATAGTAGGGATAATTGTAGATGACGGTAAAAGGAGCAAGGTGTTCGAACCCTTCCACCAGAAGCCCCTCTTTGTCCATATCGGTAAAGCCCAGCGGCCCTTTGATGCGGTTGCATCCTCTTTCGCGGCCCCACCGGGACACTTTTTCAATGAGGGCGGAAGATACCCTGCGGTCATCGATGAAATCTATCCAGCCGAAACGGACTGTCTTTTCGTTCCATAACTCGTTTGCCTTATGATTGATGATGGCGGCGACGCGGCCGACAATCCTCCCGGTTTCGTCGTATGCCAGATAATATGCTTTCTGGCAGAATTCAAGAGCCGGATTGCTGTCTCCTAGAGTGCGGAGTTCGTCACTCATCATCGACGGTACCCATTGGGGGCAGTCTTTATACAATCTCTCGGGAAATTTGATGAACTCTTTCAGAGCTTTTTCCCCTGAAATCTCTTTAATTTCAATCATTGATTTATAACTTTACAGGCGACAAAAGTAAAAGAAAATGCGTATATTTGCAATATCAACTTGTTATAGATTGAAAATCAAATTATTAAAGATATTACTATGAGCAATTACTTTTATGACATGCTTCCGGCTGAGGAAGCCGCACAACTGAAGTATATCCCTACCGTCCCGGAATTTGTCGAATGGATCGGGAAGCAGTATGCCGAATGTCCTGCCATTTCGGACACTCAAGTGACATACAGCTACTCTCAGTTCTGTGAGAGAATAGCACGCCGCCGGGCATTCCTGAAGCAGCAGGGGCTCACCAAAGGCGCTAAAGTGGCAATTTTCGACCGTAACAGCCTCAATGCTGTAGAACTCTTCCTTGCAGCCGCTTCCAGCGGATGCGTCGCCATCATTCTGCCTTCAGCCCTTCCTGCTCCTGCAGTGGTCGGCTCGTGTATGCGCTTTGACGTGGAGGCTATTTTCGTACGCGACGAATTCAAGCCTCTGACAGAAGGAGTCAAGGCGAAGGTATTCCCTGCAGATTCCATCGCGGACGAGACGGCTCCGGTTGTAAAAGTGGATAAGGAAGATCCTGCAGCCATATTCTTTACCGGCGGTACGACAGGCGCTCCGAAAGGCGTTGTTCTTCCGCACCGTGCACTTATGAGAGGCAGTCTCAACGGTGTATTTGCTCCCGGAGCGCAGCTGAAATGCCATAAGACAATAGGCCTTCTTCCGCTGAGTCACGTCTTCGGTCTGATTCGCGGCACAATGTCCGTCTTCTATGCCGGCAACCTCTATGTGACGGCGGAAGATATGAAGGCCACCATCGGCAAACTTCCGGCAATCAAGCCTACCTGCCTCGTGCTTGTCCCGGGACTTTGCGAAGTTCTGCTCGGCCTGACAAAGATGTATGGAGCCAATTTCCTCGGCGGACAGCTGAAGACCATAATAGCAGGCGCTGCAAACGTCCCACCTCGTCAGATAGAGGCATTCGAACAGCTTGGTATCAGTCTTCTCGGAGGATATGGTATGACGGAAGGTGCGAACCTTTCATCGGGCAATGCCGACGTCAAGAGTCGTCCTACCTCTGTCGGCCGGCTCTATCCTGAGCAGGAAGGCAAAATAGTGGATGGTGAACTCTGGATAAGGGGCGACAATCTGATGACCGGCTATTACAAGGATCCTGAAAATACAAAGGCCATCTTCACGGAAGACGGTTGGCTGAAGACAGGAGACCTCGCCCGTTTCGATGAAGACGGTTTCCTCTATATCGTAGGCCGCATCAAGAACCTCATCATCCTTGCAAACGGAGAAAATGTCTCTCCTGAGGAGATTGAGGAGCCGTTCTACAAGAATCCTTGCGTCAAGGACTGCCTCGTATCGGAGGGGGAAGTTGACGGAGAGAAGGTCATCCAGATTGAGATTCTCCCTCAGATGCCGGCGTTCGAAGGAAAGCCGTGGTCTGAAGTGGAAGCCTTTATGAATAAGCTTGTAGGCGAAGTTAACGCTACTCTGCCATCGACCCACAGAATAATCAGGACCGTTGTGCGTCAGGAAGATTTCAAGCGTACCGGCAGTCTCAAGGTATCACGCAATCAGTAAAGAAAAATGAACAAAGAGGAAATACTCGCAGGCCTCAAGGAGATAATCTCCATTGTAAAGCCGAAACTCGATCTTCAAAATGTCACAATGAAAAGTCAGCTTGTGAGCGAACTCGGTATCGATTCGCTCTCAATGCTGCTTGTTGCACTTGCCGTTGAGGAGAAATTCAAAATCAAGTTCGACAGTGCGTCTTATTTCAATACTGTAGAGGAAGTTTGCGATTTCATTATTGCTGCAAAGAAATAATTGTAATATCTTTGCGGCCTTAATTTGCTAACCCTATTTCAGATATGCTCCAGAATCAGCGCGTTTTCGATACAGATGTCCAGCTTTTCAAGTACAAGGTTCTCAAGGAAGTCATCCGAAGAGCCTATGAGGGCGGCTTGGAGAACGCATACATTGAGATTCCGAAGATAGTCAGTCCGGGCCCGAAGTCCGAACTGCGCTGCTGCATCTATAAGGAGCGCGCCATTGTTCAGGAGAGGGTCCGTATGGCTATGGGAGGCAATCCCGACAATCCGAACGTTGTCGAAGTGCTGGACATAGCCTGTGATGAATGTCCTATAGGTGGCATCTATGTGTCGCCGGCCTGCCGCGGATGCATCACCCACGCCTGCAAGGAAGCCTGCCCGAGAGGAGCCATTTCCATAGTGGACCGCCATTGCGTGGTCGATAAGGAGCGTTGCATCGAGTGCGGCAAATGCACGAAGGCCTGTCCGTACGGTGCCATCATAGCGCAGCACCGTCCCTGTATGGTAAGCTGCAAGGTCAAGGCCATATCGATGGATGCCGACAGAAAGGCGAAAATAGACAACGACAAATGCATTTCTTGCGGGGCCTGCATCATCCAGTGCCCTTTCGGAGCCCTTTCAGACAAGAGTTTTGTACTGGATATAATTGACATTCTCAAGAAATCGGAGAACAATACCAAATATAAGGTGTATGCGGTGGTGGCACCTTCCATAATAAGCCAGTGCCGCGCCACGAGCGTAGAGCAGGTGACGGAAGGAATCCACAAGCTCGGATTCGCCGACGTTTTCGAAGCCGCTCTCGGAGCGGATATCACTCTATATCACGAAGCGAAGGAGTGGAGCGAAAAGAACGGCGTGATGACCACGTCCTGTTGTCCGGCTTTTGTCTCGTATATCGAAAAATATTTCCCGGAACTCCGCAGCAATGTCTCTTCATCTCCTTCTCCGATGGTCGAAACAGCACTGTTGCTCAAGAAGATGGACCCGGATTGCAAGTGCGTCTTCATAGGTCCTTGCGTGGCCAAGAAAGGCGAATACAAACACCCGCGCACGAAAGGAGCCATAGACTGTGTGATGTCGTTCGAAGAGCTGCAGGCCTTTTTGGATGCCCGCTGCATCAACACGGCGGAGCTGGATGGAATGCCTCTTGAAAACGCTTCATTTTTCGGCAGGATTTTCGCCCGCAGCGGCGGTATTACCGACGGTCTGCTCGAAGTGGCCCGAAATCTCGGGGTGGAAGGCATCAAACCGGTGGCAATGAGTGGTATAGAGGAATGTAAGAGCAACCTTATGCTTCTCAAGGTCGGCAAGTCGCCGTACAACTTCTTCGAAGGTATGGCCTGCGTAGGAGGATGCGTCAACGGGCCGCTATGCATCAATCACGGATTGAAGAACATCGGAGACGTGGACCAATACGGACGGTCTTCCTCAGTGGAAGGCATCGGGCCTAACGTGGACCTTTGGGCTGAGAAGATGGGAGATGCCGACACAACCGGCCTTTAGAGTGCTTTTCAGAAGCGGTAGCGGAGCCCGAAGGTTCCGAATCCCTGATTGCCGACTCCGGCCTCGAAATATACCCTCATCTGATTCTTGCCGATTTCAACTGCCAGGGGAACCAATTGCCCTGATGGCAGGATATGGTGAAGCACTTTCGGCACATAGGCATAAACCACGCCCAAATCCAGACGGGAATACAGCCAGAAGTATTTCATACGCAACCAGTCTGCCTTAAGACTCAGATGAATGCCGTCGAAAGTGAACGGAATACTTTCCTTATCTCTCGAGTTCTCGTCTTTTACAATGAAACTGCCTGCTTCCAGTTTGGCCGTAGTCCCGATGGCAAAGATATTGGACAGCCTGTATGAATATCCAACCACGACAGCCCCGGTGTTATGGAAATCGGATACCAGATTCAATTCCTCTTCCGACAGTTCCTCCTTGCTGAATTCATTCAGCAGGATGGAGCCGAATTTCACGGTGAAACCCGCCACCGTCAGCGGCGACAGACCTAAAGAGACATCGTGTCTGGGATAGGGTGAGCCTTTTTTGTCAGCTGCGGCGGCGGTTGACAGGCAGACGGCCAGCAAGGCCGCCACAGCTGCAAATTTCTTCATCAGATGGTCCGTTTCAAGGATTCGATATAAGCATCTATCTTCCTCATATGGCCAGGGATGGCAATGCGCTGAGGACATACCTGGGTGCATTTCCTGCAACCTATGCAGTGGTCTGCGCGCCTTTCCGGCTCTATCTTGCGGTCGAGGCTGACAAGAAAAGCTCTTCTCGCCTTTCTGTACTCAGGGTCACCCTCTTCGGCAGAGATGAGTCCCTCGTTGACGCATTTGTTGTATTGCGCGAATACTCCGGGGATATCCACTCCGTAAGGGCAAGGCATACAGTAACTGCAACCGGTGCAAGGCACCAGAGGGAACTGTACGTACTCTTTGGCAATGCGGTCCAGCATCTGCATTTCCTCCTCGTTGAGAGGAACGGCAGGAGAGAATGTCCGGAGGTTGTCCTGAAGATGCTCCATATAGGTCATACCGCTGAGGACGGTAAGAACTTTCGGGAAACTTGCGCAGAAACGGAATGCCCAGGAAGCGATGCTCTCGCCCGGATTGTGCGAGAGAAGTTCTTCGTTGGCGTGGTCGTTCAGACTGGCGAGCTGGCCGCCGAGGAGAGGCTCCATAATAACTACAGGAATATCTCTTTTCGCCAGTTCTTCATACATATACGAAGCATTCTGTTCTCCGGAGTCGCGTGTGTTGGCATAGCCCCAATCCACGTAGTTCATCTGAATCTGGACGAAATCCCAGTGGTACTTGCCTTCGTCGTGAAGAGCCAGCATATGGTCGAACACTTTGATGTCTCCGTGGAAAGACCACCCGAGGTTGCGGATGCGGCCTTCACGTCGCTCCTTTACAAGGAAGTCGAGCAGACCGTTGTCGAAGAACCTCTTGTTGAGATCTCCCAGAGGGTCGTCTCCGCCTCCGATGGAGTGCAGGAGATAATAGTCGATGTAGTCTGTCTGAAGTTTTTTCAAAGAGTCGCGGTACATCTGCACCCCCGCTTCAAGTGTCTTCGGGATGCGGTAGTTGGACATCTTCGTGGCGATTGTGTAACTTTCTCTCGGATACCTGCTCAGGGCGATACCGGTGGCTGTTTCACTCTGGGCCTGAAGATAGAGGGGAGCAGTATCGAAATAAGTGATACCGTGGGCGATGGCGTAGTCCACAAGCCCGTTGACTGCCTCCTGGTCGATTACCTTCTTTCCGTCAGGGCCTTCCACTTGGGGCCAGCGCATGCATCCGTAGCCGAGCAGCGACACTTTGCCGCCTTCGCGGTCCGTGCGGTATGTCATCTCTCCGACCTCTTTTCCGGAGGCAATCTTTTCTATGTTTTTCGGACCGCAGGCTGCGATTGCCGCAGTGGCGGCTGCTCCGCTTCCCATCACTTTAAGGAAGTTTCGACGGCTGATAGGTTCAATGGTCTTTTTCATTTTGCATTCCTCCTGTTAAAGTGTTCTGTGTACGAGATGGCCTTCCACATATATTGCACTGACAGGCCGGGCAGGGCAGTGGTATTCGCAGGAGCCGCAGCCGATGCATCTTTCTGCGTTGACTGCAGGTACTTTATGGTTGACACCGGCTTCTTTTACCATCCTGATGGCTCCGGCAGGGCAATGGCGTGCGCAGTTGCCGCAATCCACGTCGTCGGTGCGGACAACGCAGTTTGCAGGGATTACGACGGCGTGGCCTATCTGCACGGAAGATTTTTCCACCCTGCTAAGTTTGCTGATGGCGCCCGTAGGGCAGACTTCCGAACAACGGGTACATTCAGGGCGGCAATAGCCGGCCTCGAACGACATTTCAGGCTGCATAAAGCTGTCAAGCCCGGTCGATGGACGCAGCACTTTTTCAGGGCATTTGCTAACGCATAACTGACAGGCGGTGCAGACGTCGGAGAAGTGTTTGACGCTGCCGCTTCCGGCAGGTTTCGGAGAGACGCCGCGTTGAGGAATCTGTTTGTCCTGCAGCACTGCAAGACTGCCGTCTCCGTGCTGCTCCTGAGCATTGAGTGCGGCTGTGGCGGCGGCGAGACCTATGATTGAGAGAGCTTCGCGGCGCCCCTTGTCGGCAGAGCCGTCGGCTGAGGTGCACGCTGAGGCAGGGCAGGAAGCGGCCACTTTCGTTTTTCTGCAACGGGCAGTGTACTTTATCGCTCCGCTATTGCAGTTCTTTATACAATCGAGGCATACGACGCAGCGGCTGTAGTCTATTTCGCCTTCGGTCGTATTTATGCAGTTGGCACGGCAGTTCTTGCCGCAAAGACCGCACTTCACGCATTTTTCAGCATCTATCACCGGCTTCAGGAGGGAGAATCTGGAGAAGAATCCCAGAACGGTGCCGACAGGGCAAACGTTGTTGCACCAGGTGCGGCCTCCCTTGAATGCGAGGACGAATATCACGACAAACGTCACGGCTGCCACGATGAAGGTAGGCAGGCTCTTGATATATACGTCCGTCTTGTAGAAAGCATAGCTGTCGTAGTGCTCCGCAACCATCGCCAACAGATTGTTGACGCCGCCGTAAACCGGTGCCAGCAGGTTTGTGGCGATGCGTCCGAACGAACTGTAAGGAGCTATGAGCGAAGCAATTGAGCTCAATCCAAGCATCAGAAGCACTATGAACACAACCAGCAGGCTGTATCGCAGCCAGTTGTGCGCCTTTGTATATTTGAAGCGGTTTTTCTTTCTGTTGAAATGCGATATGATGTCCTGGAGAATGCCCAGCGGGCAAATCACAGAACAGTAAACCCTGCCCAGAAGAAGGGTCAGGACTACAAGTACGGCCACGACGCCGAAGTTGAGCGCCAGTATGGCCGGAATGAATTGGATTTTGGCCATCCAGCCCAGATAGAGGTGCAGGACTCCTGTGAAATCCAGCAACAGTAGCGTTGTACCAAGAAAAAACAGCGCCGCCAGAATGATTCGGATTGTTCTTAACATAAGTCTAAGTATTGAACTGAACTTCAAAAATACGAAAAATAATCAATTTGTTTCTATCTTCCTGTCTATGGCAATTTGATTTTGTCGAGTAGTTGAACGCAGCCTGGTCAATTTTGAAGGCGCAAAGTGTTGCCGAACTGTCCGCGATATATAGGTGAGAGTGGCGGCCCGTAAACATATGTTTGCATTCTTCTATACAACTCAGTTTTACGTTGAGCCCATATAATTTTGTGGTATCGAAAACAATACCTATATTTGCAAATAAAACAATTCACAGATGCCGGAAATTTTCAGATTCTACGGGTTCTCATTTTTCTTCTACAGTCGAGAGCACGAACCAATTCACGTTCACGTCGAAGGGAACGATGGATATGCAGTATATGATTTGGACGATGGCTCATTTGTGTTGCGGGAGAAGCAAAATATAAAGGCAAATGACCAGAAAAAGATAGAATCCGTTATTGAAGAAAACAAGGACATCATCGTTAAACGGTGGAAGGAGCACTTTGAGAAGTAAATATGAAACTGAGTAACCTCTCTTTTGACGCCGATTTCATCTATGCACAGGATGAAACGGGGAGAATATACAAGCAATCACTTCTGTGGTATCCGGCATTAAAGTCCGCAACTGATGAGCAGAGACGGAATTTTACGGTTGGCTTCGGAGGATTTCATTGGAGAGATCTGGACGAAGACATATCGTTTGAGAGCTTCACATATGAAGATGCGGTTCCGTCAACTTTCCAGGAATTCTTTCTTGTTCACAAAGAAATCAATGTATCCGAATTTGCAAAGAGGATAGGCATCAATGCCACATTGATGAGGAACTATATCAATGGCTTCAAAAAACCGTCCAAGATACGCGAACGGGAAATCATCAATGCCATTCATGATATTGGGAAAGAATATCTCTCATTTTGCATTGCCTGATTGAATTTCACAACTTGGTGGCTTCAAACAGGATTTATAACATTTCATACCTGAGTATGTTTTGGGCCATCCCTACGTGTGGGCAATATTTTGCCGGAAAATTGCTGAAATCATTTACAATGCGCAAAGTTTCGATGATATTTTGCGTTTTTTAAAAATATTGTTGTCAAAACGCAATTATCTGCCGGAAAATTGTCCGTAATCCACCATTCGGACAATAATATGCCATTTTATTGCTCTGACATCCGGCTAATGTTGCGCGGACACGAGTGAAGAACCAATACGCATATAAGTTTGAAAATTGCATTCCGATAATTTGGATACCATTTTGGTATTTCTTATATTTGCGACAAACTATAAAACTATGATAGTAGTAAGCATTAGAGATTTCAGATCAAACCAGGGGAAATACCTCGGTCTTGCAGCCAACGGAGAAAGCGTTATTCTCACTTCCCGTGTCGGGAGTTTTAAGATTGTGCCTGTCTCTGAGGATGATAGCCTAATCAGTAAGAAAGAGTTTTTCGCCCGTGTGGATCAGGCAAGAAAAGATATTGCAGACGGTAAAGGTCTTGCGGTTAACGGAAAGGAGGCGCTTGCTTCATTGTTGGAGAGCATTTAGATGTACACCCTCACTTTTGCACCGCAGGCTCTTGAAGATCTTGCAAAACTGAAGAAATCAGAACCTGCCGCATTCAAGAAGGCAGGCAAATTACTTGGCGAACTTCAAGAGCATCCGAAAACCGGCACCGGTAGGCCGGAGACATTAAGCGGAGACCGTTCAGGGCAGTGGTCTCGCCGCATTTCACAGAAGCACCGACTTATATATGAGATTAAAGAAGATGTTGTCAATGTAGCGGTATTGTCATCATATGGCCATTACGATGACAAGTAATATTATCCAGGCAGATGAATGTTGCCTACACTTGTCCGCATAGTGAGCGGTGCGATGGAACTTGCTGACTTTCAGCGAACAAAGCGTTTTTGGTGCGCCCTCTAAAATGTGGGGTGTATTTGAATGAGTTTCCCGCGGGAAGCAAATCAGATTCTTCCCTTGTTGGAACAATATTACTTTGACAACTGCAATGTTATGGAATCATCCGGAACCGGAGTGCGGTCTATCCCGTAATAGTTATGGTAGGCACTGTCCAGAAAATCATAAAGCATCGATTTCGCATCATCCAATCCCTTTCCTAGAAGTGCGGTCATTACGAAATCCATGGAGGCTTGTGCTCCCTCGACAGCTTCTTCATAACTCAATTCTTCATCATCTTCCATCCATTTCCGGACTATTCCGTCAATGACAAAGTTCACTATGTCGTCGAGTGCCGCCTTTGCTTCTTCGGAATTCCTGTCGGGATTGTACAGATGTTCGTTACCGTTGCTTGTGTAATATGTGAAATTGTAGAATGGAAACTTTAGCTTTTCGTTGAGAACTTTCTCCACTTCCTCACGGCTATGAAAGCCCAACATCTCGGAGAACATCATCTTGGTAATTTCATTTTCCCAGCACACCCTGGAGGCTTCGTACATATAAAATTCTGAGAGCTTGATCCAATATTGCTTTCCCTCTTCTCTGAGATTGACGCCACTAGACGGCATCATATCCTGCACGTAGCCGGACCGTATTGTCATAAGCCCATCTTTTGAAATGTTTCCGGTGCGATATGCAAGCGGAAGATTCACAAGGGAACTCGTGACAATGCTGAAGATTTCCCGTTCACCCCGTTTCTCGGATGTGATGGAATGCATATGTGAATGTCCGCTGAACACCACGTCAATCCCGGCATTGCACAGGTCTGTCACCAACTGTTCGTTGGCGTAGTCTTCATATCTTGCGTTTGCTATATTCGCTCCCCTTATCAGTGATGCATTGTTATAAAATTCGAGGAGATTGTGATGCATTCCCATAATGACATATCGGTTGTCAGAATGAGCCTTTTTAACCATCTCAGCTACCCACGAGACCTGCTTTTTTGTAAGGCCGCCCTGAACCGCCGCATTGTCCGGGGTGTTCTTTTCATTGGAATCCACTCCGATAAAGGCGATGCCATCTGCAGGATAGCTCATATAGTCAAGTTTTCTCGGGCCACGGGCCACGGCATCACTGTAGCCGCACAGAGCATATATCTGCTCAAAATCCGCTTCTGTAGCGCTCGGCTCAGGTGTTGATGCGGCTCCATCATATCTGAATGAATG
>JAGHST010000048.1 GCA_018065695.1 Candidatus Cacconaster caballi
ATTTATTACGCCGCTGCCTGTCATCTCGCCATCGGCCTCATACCAGGCGGCGAGCTGCCCGGGGGTAATGCCGCGCTGCGGCTCATCGAATATTATATAAAGGCCTTGTGCCGCACGCTGCAGGATGGCCTTCTGAAGCGGCTGGCGGTAGCGGATTCGCACAAGGGAGGCTCTTTCCTCCCCCATCCGCAATTCGAGGTCGGGCCTTATCCAGTGGATGTCGTCGTCCTTTACCAGAAGAGCCTTTCTGTAGAGGCCCGGGTGCGACTGTCCCTCACCGACATATATAACGTTCTTTTCGATATCGTTCGCTATGATGAACACCGGTTCTGCGTGACCGCCGATGTTGAGGCCTTTACGCTGTCCGATTGTATAGTATTGCGCTCCGATGTGACGTCCGATCTTCTTTCCGTCGGAAACTTCGTACCTGATAGGGCGTGCAAGCTGCTCGATGCTGTCAGGCTGCGGACGGCCTTCGTAGAAATCACTGAATATCTCCACCACGTCCCCATCCCGTGGCTTCAGTTTCTGCTGAAGGAAAACCGGCAAATCCACCTTTCCGACAAAGCATATGCCCTGTGAATCTTTCTTGTCAGCGCTCGGCAGACCCGCCTCATGCGCTATTCTGCGTACTTCGCTCTTGTACAAATTCCCTATAGGGAACATCGCCTTGGCTATCTGCTGCTGTGATAGCTGGCAGAGGAAATAGCTCTGGTCCTTGCCCGGATCTACGCCTGCGAGTATGCGATACACTTTGTTTCCACGGACATCCGTTGTTTCATCTTTGCGGCAATAATGTCCTGTGGCCACCATATCAGCACCGAGATCTTCCGCGGCCCTGAGAAATGCATCGAACTTTATCTCTCTGTTGCACAGCACGTCAGGATTCGGTGTACGCCCTTTTTCATACTCGCTGAACATATAATCCACCACCCTCTTGCGATATATTTCGCTCAGGTCCACGAAGTGGAACGGAATTCCGATTCTGCGGGCAACCATTTCCGCAAGCGCCCTGTCCTCTTCCCACTCGCACTCTCCGTGAAGAGTGCCTGTAGTATCGTGCCAATTCTGCATAAAAAGAGCGAAAACGTCGTACCCCTGCCGCTTGAGCAGCAGCGCGGCCACGCTTGAATCCACTCCGCCGGACAGTCCGACACAAACCTTCATAAGCTCAAAATTTTCTTTGTTTCAAAAAAAAGTATATCTTTGTGCCGGGGTAAGTCTTATACGACCAGCTCCCACTGAACTCCCCCAGGGTCGGAAGGCAGCAAGGGTAGGTGGTTGTAGCGGTGCGATATAACAAGCTTACCCTTTCTTTTTTGTCTTCTGCGATTCTCTGCATAAGTTCTTTACCATACAAATGTAACAAATTAACGCCATTTTTTGTAATTTTGTCGTATGAGATATTTCAGAGGACTTCTTTTCCTTTCATTCATGCTACTGTTCTCCCTTCCCTGCGAAGGTCAGCAGAAACGCACCAGCCGCCAGCAGTATATCGACAAATACAGCAAGATAGCTGTAGAGGAAATGCTTCGCAGCGGAATCCCTGCCAGCATCACTCTTGCACAGGGCTGTCTGGAAAGTAGCGACGGCAACAGCAGACTCGCCTCCGAAGGCAACAATCATTTCGGCATAAAGTGTCACGGCAGTTGGAAGGGCAGGACCATTTACGAAGACGATGACAGGCGCCGCGAGTGCTTCCGCCGCTATTCTTCGGCAGAGGATTCCTATCGTGACCACACCGATTTTCTTCTCTACGGCAGCAGATACGCCTTTCTTTTCAAACTGGACAGAACAGACTACAAAGGATGGGCATACGGACTTAAGAAGGCAGGCTATGCCACCGCCTCCGATTATGCGCCGCATCTTATCAGAATCATAGAAGAAAACAACCTGCAGCGTTTTGACCATCTGAAAACCACCCGCACCACGGGATACACGAACGGGGTGGCTTACATCATTGCCGGCGGCGGCGATTCATACCGGTCCATAGCCAGGGAGTACAACCTGTTCAAAAAAGAGCTGCTCTCCTTCAACGACCTTGAAAGGGATGAGAAGCTGAAGGCCGGAACAATAGTCTATCTTGAGTACAAGAAGCGCAAAGGGCCGGACAACGTCAGCACGCACACCGTCAAAAAAGGAGACACCGTTTACGGAATATCCCAGCAATATGCCATTCGTCTGAGGCATCTTTGCAAGTATAACAATTTCCTTCCTGATGACACTCTGGTGCCCGGCACAACAGTATTCCTGAAAAAACGCAGATGAAAATGACAAAAAGACACAAGCGCAAAGTAGCAGTGGCAGTTCTTGCTGTCATTTTTCTGGCGGGGGCTGCAGCTTTGGCAGACTACTGCCGCACATTCCGCAGCAGCAACGTGACCGGTGAGGGCATAGTCAAAATATATCACGACTACACCATTGATGATTTATTGAAGGCTACAGGCGAAAGCGGCGTAATCAGCAACGAGAGGACACTGCGTCGCGCCGCCCGTCACATGGAGCTTGCCTCGGGATTCAAACCGGGATACTACCGTCTCAAGGCCGGGATGAACAACAAAGCCATCGTCCGGATGTTTGCCGGCGGATGGCAGAGCCCTGTCGATATCTCATTTTCAGGTTATATCCGCTCGCTCGAACGCTTTGCCGGCATTCTCGGAGGAAAACTCGAAGCAGACTCCACAAGATTCGCCGCCGCTCTGCTCGACACCGCTACAATGCACAAATACGGTTTCGAGCCTGAGAGTTTCATAGGTATGTTCATTCCCAATACCTATGAAGTCTATTGGACCGTCTCCCCGGAGGATTTCATAGCCAGAATGTACAAGGAGTACAAGGCGTTCTGGAACAGCGAAAGGCTTGCAAAAGCCAGGGCCAACGGTATGACTCCGAAGGAAGTCAGCACTCTTGCCGCCATTGTGATAGAAGAAAGCAAGTACGAACCTGAAATGCCGCGCATAGCCGGTGTCTATATCAACCGTCTTCACAAGGGGATGTTGCTCCAGGCAGACCCGACCGTGAAATACGCACTGAATATGAAGGGTATCACCCGAATCCTGAACAAGCATCTGAAGGTGGATTCCCCATACAATACCTACGTCTATAAGGGGCTGCCTCCGGGACCGATTACGATGCCTCCGATAGTGGCGTTGGACGCAGTTCTCAACTACGAACGTCACAACTATATCTTCTTCTGTGCAAGAGAAACTTTCGACGGACAGCACAATTTCGCGGCCACCCTGTCGCAGCATATGGCAAACGCGCGCCGCTACCATAAGACACTTGACGCGCGTCGCTCGGTAAAATAGCCGTATCCCCTATTCGGACACCACAGGCAGACTTATGCCCGAAGGATACTGCGCACTGTGCAGTACGGTGACCTTCGCTTCCTTATAGTCTTCCAACTTCGCCTTGAAGATATTTTCAACGGCCGTCTGAGGATTTACGTCCACCAGAGGGAACCAGGTGCTCTGTATCTGCACTCTGATGCTGTGGCCCGGGAGAAGGTAATGTGCCACGTCGCACAGGGAGAAGTTGAGGGTTTCCACTTTCCCCGGAGTCAGGAACTCGGGCTTTTCAAAACTTTTGGCATAGCGGGCGCGGAAGACATCTCCTCTGATGAGCATTTCCTCTCCCTCCGGGGTTACGTCAAGCACCTTTACTATGAAATCCAAATCTCTTCCGGTGGTCTTGTAATACAGATTCACGTCTATCGGACCACATAGGAAAAGAGTGTCCTCCACCGCCCTGTAGTCGAAATTGATGAATGCCGTACTGTCATCCACGTAGTTGTCTGCCATATAACTGCGGTCCCTCACGTTGGTCTTGGAAGGATGCAGATAACGAAGCGGATTGAGCGGATCCGAAACGTACGAACTCTCCTTTTCCCCAAATCTTGCAAAAGGCATCTTTGCCATTCTGTATTCCGGCATACGGTCCAGGAACAGCGGCTGGAAACTGACGGTGCTGTCTGTAGATGCGAAAGAAGGTATCAGAGTCACTTTTGACGGAAGTTCCTCCGCCCCTTCGAGATAATGGGCGAAGAAAGGATATTCAACCTTCTCGAAATAGAAATCAAAAAGTCCCTTTCCGAACTGCCATGCTCCAAGATGGTCATAGGACTTGCTTGTCCAGGAACCGTGAATCCAAGGGCCGTTCAGATAGAAGGTTTCATTGTCCGGAGAATCCTTCAGAAGTTTCCGGTATGTCTCCACCGCACCATAGCAATCCTCAGCATCGAACAGTGCGCCGACCACCAGAATTGCAGGCTTCACGTCTTTTACATAAGGCAGATGCGCCGATTCTTTCCAGAATTCGTCATAGTTGGGGTGGTTTATGATTTCATACCAGAACGGATAGTATTTGCGAAGAGTCTCCTCGTCGCCGTAGGCTCCTATTATATTACCGGTGGTGAGAAGTTTGCGGTAATAGTCATATTTGCTGTCACCATAATCCACAGAGTCGTCCTTAGGCTCCTTCTCGAAAGCATCGCGGCTACGGAACATATACGAGCCGAAATCGTCTGTATCGAGAAGCATATAGGCACCGTTGTGGTGTATGTCATCTCCAATGAACCAGTCTCCTATCGGAGCCTGCGGAGAGCAGGCCTTGAGGGCCGGATGGCCGCAAAGCGCCCCTATCATCGAATAATAGCCGGGATACGAGATACCGCACATACCGACATTGCCGTTGTTGCCCGGAACATTGTTGACCAGCCATTCAATCGTGTCGTAGGTATCGGTGGCATCGTTGACCTCGCCGCTGAGCGGGCGGATGTTCTGATAGACACCTTCGCTGTTGTAGCGTCCTCTGACATCCTGATAGACGACAATATATTTATGGTCGGTGAATGAATGCATGTCATAGACAAAAAGATCGTCTGTCCTGAAACCGTCTCCGTATGGCCGGACACTGTACGGTGTGCGCCTCATAATGATAGGGCGAGGCTCGTCGCAATCCACAGGGGTGTAGATGGCAGTGTGAAGTTTCACGCCGTCCCTCATCTCTATCATTACCTCTGTCTTGGTGTAGCCGTTTTGCACCAGGCTTTCGCCGTTGGAGCAGGAGATGGCAAAGACCATCGCTGCAAATAGAAGAATTGTAAAACGTTTCATATCGGTTGTCATTTGATTTCAAATACAGAGCCCTCGGAAGACAGGTATGTTTCCGGAAAGACTTCCCGTGCCTGCACTCTCAACAGATTGAGGTCGGGATAGCGCGACGAGTAGTGGCCTATGACGAGTTTGCCGGCGCCGGAGGCTGCAGCCACTTGGGCCGCTTCGCGTGCAGTCGAATGGAACATTCTGTGGGCCAGGTCCGAGTGTTCGTCTGCAAATGTCGCCTCGTGATAGAGAAGGTCTGTACCTTTCAGCCATTCGGACTCCTCCGGAAAAACGGCAGTATCTGACACATAAGCGATGGATGCCCACCTTTCTTCAGGCAGGCGGGCCATACGGCCGTATATGCGGAATCCGAAGCAATCTATCTTATGCCTGAGCGGGAATGCCTCCACCCTGCAGTTCGGGAATGAGATAATCTGTTGCGGCTCCTTCATCGAGAGCGGTATGTGGGTTATTTCATATTTTATCCCCTCTCCGAAATGAGCCATGAAAAATTTGAGTATCGAAGCGAAATCTCTTGGAGCATAGATATAGACAGGTGCCGTCCTGCCGTCAAGAGCCATTGTGGAAAGCATTCCGAAAATGCCGAATATGTGGTCACCGTGAAGATGGGAGATCAGTATATTGTCCAGCCTCGCCTTGGAAATGCCGAAGCGCTTGAGCTGTACCTGCGCACCCTCACCACAGTCAATCAAAAAGAGGCGCCCGTGCAGACGGACTGCATGGGCGCTCTGATTCCGATCAACCATTGGCCGTGCTGATGCTGTGCCAAGAGTTGTAAGAGAAAAATCCACTTTATTATTTTCCTTCAGCTTCAAGTTTCTCCTTGAGGTCCGCAAGAGCTGAAATATCGCCCAGAGTAGTCTTTTCGAGGTTGTCTTTCAACTTCTTGACTGCCTTGTGAGTGCTGTTGGCTTCAGCGTCTCTCTCTTTGGCAACTTTTACAGCTTCCTCTTTGCGTGCTTCTTCGAACAGACGTGAGTGTGAGAGAACAATCTTCTTGCTTCCCTTGTTGAACTCTACCACCTTGAACGGAAGTTTTTCACCTTCTTTTGCGGAAGTACCGTCTTCCTTTACAAGGTTTCTTGTAGTGCAGAAGCCTTCGATACCTTCAGCGAGAGCGACAGTAGCGCCTTTTTCAACGATAGCGCTGATTGTGCCTTCGTGTACGGAACCGATGGTGTAGATTGTTTCGTAGTTGTCCCAAGGATTTTCCTCAAGTTGCTTGTGACCGAGGCTGAGACGGCGGTTTTCCTGATCGACTTCGAGAACGACAACTTCGAGGTTTTCACCGATTGCGGTAAATTCTGAAGGATGTTTGATCTTCTTTGTCCAGCTCAGGTCGCTGATGTGTACAAGACCGTCGACACCTTCCTCAAGTTCCACGAATACACCGAAGTTGGTGAAATTGCGAACAGTTGCGGTATGCTTCGAGTTGATTGGGTATTTCTCTGCGATTGAAGCCCAAGGATCTGCCTTAAGCTGCTTGATGCCGAGGCTCATCTTGCGCTCTTCACGGTCGAGTGTGAGGATGACTGCTTCAACTTCCTGTCCTACTTTGAGGAAATCCTGTGCGCTGCGGAGGTGCAGGCTCCAGCTCATTTCAGAAACATGGATGAGACCTTCTACACCAGGCTGCACTTCAATGAATGCACCGTAGTCGGCGATGACGACGACTTTACCTTTCACCTTGTCACCAACCTGCAGGTTAGCGTCGAGTGCATCCCAAGGATGAGGAGTAAGCTGCTTGAGACCGAGGGCGATACGCTTCTTGGTGTCGTCGAAGTCGAGGATTACGACATTGATCTTCTGATCGAGTTCGACAACCTCTTCCGGATGGCTGATGCGGCCCCAGCTGAGGTCTGTGATGTGGATAAGACCATCCACGCCACCGAGGTCAACGAATACGCCGTATGAGGTGATGTTCTTGACTGTTCCTTCAAGAATCTGGCCCTTTTCGAGTTTGCCGATGATGTCAGCCTTCTGGGCTTCGATTTCAGCTTCGATGAGAGCCTTGTGTGATACTACCACGTTGCGGAATTCCTGATTGATCTTGACAATCTTGAATTCCATTGTCTTATTTACGAATACATCGTAATCTCTGATAGGCTTGACATCAATCTGGCTGCCAGGGAGGAATGCTTCGATACCGAAGACGTCCACAATCATACCGCCCTTTGTGCGGCACTTGATGTAGCCCTTGACTATTTCATCTTTTTCGCAAGCCTCGTTCACTCTGTCCCAAGACTTCATTGCGCGTGCGCGCTTGTGGGAAAGAATAAGCTGGCCTTTCTTGTCTTCCGCATTCTCTACGTAAACTTCTACCTTGTCGCCTACAGCGAGGTCCGGATTGTAGCGGAATTCATTGATAGTGATGACACCTTCGCTCTTGTAGCCGATGTTCACAATCACTTCGCGTTTGTTCAACGCAACTACTGTACCTTCAACCACCTCGTTTTCGCTTATGCGATTGAGGGACTGAGTGTAACTTTCTTCGGTTTTAGCTTTGTCATCTTCGCTGAAACCGTCATTTTCAAATGCATCCCAATCAAACTGGTCGTTTGCCACTGATGCGTTGCTCTTTCTTGTCTTTGCTACGGGAGCAATTTCCTCTTCCATAGCTTCAACTTCTTTGATTTGTTCTTCCATTTTGTTAATTGTTTCTACAATAAGGAGTTAGACTTTATTTATAAACCCTGCACGAAGCAGAGACCGCAAATATAGCGATATTTTTCTGATTATCAATATAAAACATACAATAAAAAAGAGTTGGCCCGAGGGTCAACTCTTTTTCATATTGATAATTGTCAATTATTCAACTTTCATGATAACTGTACGAGACAGCTTGTTGTCGTTGAAGAAGATAGGATCTACGCCACCTTCAGCTGCCTTGACAAGCTGATCAGGATTTACACCGAATTTTACGAGAGCGTCGTAAACAACGTCAGCACGCTTCTCAGAAAGTTTCTGATTGTATTTAGCTGAACCGGTAGCTTTGTCGCAGTAGCCTGTAACGACGAACTTTGCATTTGAAGCTTTGATAGCCTCTGCATAGAGCTGGATGCGAGCCTTGTCAGCAGATGTGAGGGTAGCCTTGCCGATTGGGAAGAATACTGCTGATGAAGCAGGAATCTCCTTAACGACTTCCTTAACAACCTCTACAGGAACTTCCTTTACAACTTCCTTCTCGACAACCTTTTCAACAACCTGAGGAACTACTACAGGAGCCGGTTTGCATTTGCCGTGACGTCCCTTGAAGGTATATTTCACGCCGAAAGTAAGACGGCCTGTTGCCTCTGCCTTGCGGTATGCGTCTGCGTCACCGAAGATTGAAGGCATAACGCCCATGCGACCTTCGAAGCCGATTGCCCAGTTCTTGTTGAGGTTGAAGTTGATTGCAGCACCTGCTGATGCACCTGCGCGAGCAATCACCTTGTCATCTTCCTTAACTTCATATTCACCGCTGTCAAATGTCTTGCCGGTGAAGTATGAGCCCCTGGTAGCTACGTTACCCTGAGCACCTGCGAAGAGAACAACTTCAAATACGTTGTAACCTTTCTCGTTAGGAGCAAATACCTGTGAGAGGTTGAACATAACGTCGAGGTTTGCTTCTCCGAATTTCTTGGTTACAGAGTAAGCGCCATCGCCCGAGTACATAGACTGACCTGCGTGAGGGTCGAGAGTCTGCTGGAGACCGCCGACTGTTCCGCGAACGCCGATGAAAGGCTTGATCCAACGACCGAGTTCGATAGAACCGTAGAAGTTAGGAGTATTGAAACCATCGTTCACTACTGAGATTACACCACCGTTGAGGCCGATGTAGATGTTCTTGCCACCGCAGCACTCTTTTTCCTGTGCGCTTGCAACGAATGTGCCGGCAACAACTGCGAGAGCCAATACAAGAGTTTTGATTTTCATATCTTTACTTTTTTAATTTACTTATTGGTTTGGAAATACTTTGGTATTAGTCAGCATATACTATACCGCCACCTGCATTGTCTGCACCGTGTCCGCTGCTGTGGCCGTGACCGTGGCCGTGAGCGGTGTCGTGAGTGTCATCATAGCCGTGACCAGCGATGTAGTGTTCAGCGTGGTTAGGGCTTGGCAATTCTGCCTGACCAAACATGCATTCAGAGTAATCCCAATATTCCATTGTTCCGATTACCTGCTTGTTGCCCATATTGTCGATAGCATAGTAAGTTCTGACTACCTCATCTGTTGTGAGAGCAACCCAAGCAGTATAGTAGCACCAAGCTGAAACTATGATTTTCACTTCTTTTGCCTCATACTTTACAGGATTGTTCTCTTCGAATGATGCTTCAATATTCTCAAGTTTTTCCTTAAAGATTTCTACAGGATAGTCTGAAGCGAATACTTCGCAACCGCTCTTTATCTTGTATTCAACGGTACCTCTGAGAAGATACTGGCTTTCGTTATGAGCCCAATGATATTCATTGCCGTCAATTGTGAAGACAGCCTTGTCAAAGAAGTATTTGCTAACCTGAGAATCTTTTGTTTCCTCAAAATCTATGGTATAATCCTCGATAGGAGTGATTTCACCGACGTTGATGGTAACAGTGTAGTAGCCTTTGCCACCTGCACGGATTTCATTGATTCCAACCGGCTCGGTTTTGGTGTACACTGTTCCGTTAGGAGAAGTGTAGGAAGCGGTAACTGCTACTGTGGTAGCGGAAATTGTGTTGTTTCCTACAATCATAATCCGGTTGCCGGAAACTGAACCGACACTTGAAGTGATTGTTGACTGGCTGGTTACATCTGTTTCGGTTGCGAGATCGATTACCTTTGCTGTGATGTATGCTTCAGCGGCATCAACCTCGAAAGCAGTTTCAATCTGCTCTTCTACACAAGATGAGAGAAGGCCGACCATTGCAATGCAAGCAAAAATGCTTGAAAATACTTTTTTCATGCTTTTTAATAGTTTAATAGTTAGTTAT
>JAGHST010000012.1 GCA_018065695.1 Candidatus Cacconaster caballi
GAAGTGCCATAATGGAGATACAGAGACCTTTCTCGTTCATTCCGTCCATAGGAGCATATACAGCAGCCAGACACAATGCTTTTGAAGCAAAACCTTTAGGCAGTTTGTCCAACCTGTATCCCAGATGCGAGAGGTCACAGGTCGATATCGAGGCATATCCATTCCGAGGGTTTGCCCGCAGTACAAGACTCGGATTTTTGAAGAAATCGTAGTTCCGCCCGAACAGATATCCGTCACCGTTGGCATTTTTGGCTTGAAATGAGGTACAGGCGAATCCGTTTCCCACCTGTTTACCGGACAAATTAGGCTTGTAAAGACCGCGGCTGAGTTGGCCGATTACGAATTCTACGAGCTTGGCGTTTCCGTCTATCCCCGCTGCCAGCACCTTGTCCAAATCATAAGAAGCCTTGTAATCGGCCACATAAAGATACGGATTGCTTTGAGATAGTCTTTTGATGTTTGCGATAGTACGGATTTCGCCCTGCCAGATTAAAGCAACAGCAACAAAAATAGCCACGATGACAGTGCAGACTACTTTCAACAGTTTTTTCATATAGCTTCAAAATGATTATTTCCTTAAAAGTAGCAAATTTACAATAAATATAAAAACTTAGGCCCTCATAAATGTTTGGTTCACCCGCCTGGACGGGTGAACACAACTCAGTTGGTTTGAAGGCTGACGTAAACAGCGTAAATTTTCATTCACACCGGAAGGGGTTACGTGAACAAAAACAGGGGTTTGCGTTCACGGAGAACACGAAACGGATTCGATTTCCGCGTTCCCCTTGCTTTCACAGCAGCCTCCGCCTCAGAACGCATCTGCTTGAGCAAATCCCAATTCTTTTGAATATGACGGAACTTTGACACCACCTTGCCCTTGCGGTCAATATACCCATAGATTTCCACCTCATCATCATCAGTCATCCCGAATCCATCTTCATCCATATGATACATGCCATCCGGGTTCAATTGCCAGCGCACTACGGCTACACCGTTATGAAAGCCTGAAATTATTGTCGGGAAATGAATGTTCAGACTCCTCGCCCTGTTTATGCAGGAGTCTTCCAATGAAGCAAGAGAGTCCCAGTCAATATCATCCTGAGTCACAGTGCAGAAACACTCATTTTCACTCATGAACTCAATTCGTTTGTTCTTGCGTTTGTCCACAAGATAACGAGGCTTCCAATACCCGTAGAGAGAAATGTTGACCAGTTCCATATCTTCGCCAAGATCCTCTCTTCTTTCGCAAGGAGCGGAAACCTCCTTGTGCTTCCTGCTTCCAAAAAGATCAAAAATTCTCATAGCGTTACGTTTTTGAAATTTAACAATCCGGGGATCGCCCCGAAATTTTGTTATCAGCATCCAGAAGTATGAACCCTGCCCAGAATCGCGGGTTGTTGAATCTGCATACCTTTCGTGTCTCGCCCTTTACGGCATCAGTTTCAGCGGATAGCCGCTCGATTAATAATCCGCTTGAGGAATCAGCGGGCACTTCGACTTCGAATTCACGCAGATATCTTTGGGCTTCGCTCAATGACTTCTGCGCTGTCATATGTCTGCCAAAGTAATTTCTGTAGAATTCATTCATAAGTATCGACGTAGCTTCATCATCAACCTTCCATAGACTCATAAGAATCGTTCTTACCCCTGCCTTCTTGAAGCCGCGCTGCAGGCCGAATACCCCATCTCCGCAGATGTCGCCCATACCGGTTTGACAAGCGGACAACACGACGAGGTCAGTATTCGACAGGTCAAGTTCGGAAATTTCTTTCGCTGTGAGAATACCGTCATCATATATCTCCGGTATGGCTGCACCTGAAAAAGCCATCTGCCCTCCGGACATAATAAGACCGGCTCTTGACATCGGATCCATATATTTCAATGCTTCTGTCTTTGTAACGGGAAGACCTTTCAAGGATTCTTTAAATAATGCGTCATAGGCTTTCTTGGTGGCGTCGGGGGCTTCATAATAGAATCCGTGAGTTGCCATATGGATAATAGACGGAGCGACACCGGATAAGGCCTTGAAAGATTCCTCGATACCATCGTCTCCGATATGTTTGTGATTCGCGACTCCGCTTTTTGCCAGTATTGTTGAAATATTGTTTACTTCTGTAAGAGTCTTTGGCAGGGGAGCGATTCCGGTGCGGGTAGAGTCAGGAACATTGAGCTCCAACACATTGAGATTAGTACGTTTTAAGCTGCTCGAAAAGTTCCGGCTTTTTTCCTTCATTACCTCGGCCGACATCGAATATTGCAGACCACCATACAGCACTGCATTGTCCGGATGGTGGGGCTTTCTTTCAACGCAAAGGTCTCTGGTGGAGGAAATGCGGTTTATAGTAAAACGCTCATTCACCCTTCTCCCGTCAGTACAACGCATATATTCAATAGGGAAATTATATATGAAATCGTATGGGGAGAAGCAAATTTTTTCCCCGTCCTTTATTTGCCCCTTTTCAATGATAGGCTCCCATATCTTTCCGTACAGGGCGGCATTGTTTACATAGGAATACGGGGCCTTCAGAACAGCAGTTCTTTCAGTATCGGATATGGGTATCTTCACTATCCGCGGATATTCCCAACCCTTGCGCAGGAGCATCGCGAGAAGATACTCTTTCATATCGTCCTGAGAAATGGCGAATTCTATTGCAATTTCTTTGTCGGAGAGATTCCGCTGTACATCTCTCCACCCAAGCTTGAATTTCTCCGTGAAATCACCCAGTCTGTTGACAATGTCAAGAATCTTGCGATTGATATCGGCAAGTGTTTTCTGCTGCTCCTGAAATCCCATTGTCTCCGCCTGTTTCCGTTTCTCACATAACTTGAGATATTCGGCTTTTTCCCCTGAGTCCGCACTATCTTCAATAATTCTTTCGATTTCCCTGTCAACACTTAGAAGCAGTCCCTTATAGAGCATTGCGGCATTGAATGCCGTTTCATATATATGAGGATTTTCTCCAGAAAGCTGCGATACGAAGTTTACATAGTCCAGGCACTTGAAAGAGTGGACGTTCCAGAAATCTCCGATACTTATGCTTGCCACAAGTTCAGAACATATGAAATCACTGAATTCCGCAAAAGACTTCCGGAGTGTTTTTTCCATTTCCGGAGTATCGCCGTTTTTACGTAGTATGAGCGACGCGTATAATTGTTTCAGACTGCCGTCGGTATCGAGTCTGCTATTTGATGTTTCCCATACTGACAACTCCCGACATAATGACAATGCTTCATCAAAACGTGCTGAGGAATTATATGCAAAAGCCAACTCACATTTTATCCCCGGTTCTCTGGGTTTATCGGAATATAACAGGGCTTCCTGAAGATATTTGATACTCTCATTGGCATTATCGGCATAAAATGCCAATTCCCTATATGTGGTAGAAATGATGGTTGATAAAAAATCAACGTTATCAGAGTCAGTTAATCCTTCTATCCATGTCATCAGCATCGATTTGAAGGTCATCCTCAATTCTTCGTTTCCGCCTGAAAGCATGTAGCCCGCACGCACGGCACCCATCATTTCGGAGTATAAATTTTCAAAGTCCCCAATGCATCTTTGCACCTCCGGTGATTCTTCTCCATTTTGTGCAATTACAGATGCCATATTTTCCTGCAACTCGTTGGCGAGCGGCACAAGTAATTCCAGAGCCTTCACCACATTGCCTTCCGATCGATATATCCACGCCTGATCAATATTTATATTAATAATGCGGGAATAATCTTGATTTCCAATAGATAGCACCTGGTCGTAGATGCGATGTGCTTCCGAATACATTGAATTTTGTCCGAGGACTGCGGCGTAACGATACATTAGGTCTGCGTATTCCGTTGATGACTTGCCGAAACGCAGTATCATACCGGGTATGTGATTCTTTATCACCTTGACCGCTTCTTTGCCTGCGCCTGTTGAGACACATGCCATTGAATAATACAGCAGAGCGTTATAGAAGATATTATTATTGGCGTCGAACACCTCAGATTTCATCACTTTTTCGCATAGGTGAAGGCACTCATTGTCCCTGTGCGTTTCAAAGCAGTTCTGAGCTTGAAGCATTTCAGCATACGTCCGGGAGGTCTCACTAAGTATCGGCAGATTGGGGAAAATCTCTTTTGAAATGAGATCGTAGGAATTTTCCCATTCGTCCATTCCGCTCAATACGAAGCATTGCTCCAATACAATATAATAGTAATATGATTGACTGTTTTGTTTGGACGCTATCTGTAGGGCATTCTCCAGTGCTCTTTTGGATTCGTCGAGCCTGTTGAGGGAGTTATAGCAATTGGCAAGAAAAATGTATGAATTACCCACGTAATAGTGGTCCGGTCCCAGAGCCTTGATTTCGTATTGCAAAATGGCTTCACCAAAAAGTGCGGCCTTTTCATATTCTCCGTCCTGTAAGAATCTGTTGGCTAAAAAGGATAGACTGTCGCTGAATCTGGTCTTCCGTCCGTCAACCGGTTCAAGTTCGTAGCCTTCATTCATATCTCCGGCCTCTTTAATCTTGTTCATCTTGAATAAACAGGATGCAGCCCATATGTTTGAATTTCCAGCTATGGTGAAAGCATCTCCTTGATTGTTGATGCAATCCGAAAACTTTTCGTATGCAATCTGATAATTGCCGGCCCTATATTGCTCAATCCCCTCAGAGTAGATTTTTTCTATAGGAGTGATGGCGGATAGAAGCCCTGTCAGCAATATATTCAGCAAAATTGTCATAGCTTTAAATGGCACTCACTGTCAAGTACGAAACCTTTTGTAGCCCGCCTCCAGCGCCCTCTTGTTGCCCGTGGATCCGTTCCGTAAAACAGACTCGCGAATTTACGCATTTTTGACTTCCACTCAAAGTAGCACCGTCAGAATATCGTTCAGTTCAGTCAGGTTTTTGCAGATGTTGGATAAGGAGGTATGAATGCGTGGAAAAGATTCGCTATATTTGCATGCGATTTTGTCGCTATTTTGTTGCTCAGAGCGGTTTTGAAGAACAAACAAAATTGATTTACAATAGGTTATGGCCGATTCGAATTTCATAGACTACGTAAAGATATTCTGCAGGAGCGGAAACGGGGGCAACGGTTCGATGCACCTCAGGAGGGAGAAATATATAGCAAAAGGCGGTCCTGACGGAGGGGACGGAGGCCGCGGAGGACACATCATCCTAAAAGGAAACAGGCAGCTGTGGACGCTCATCCATCTCAAATATCAGAAGCATCAGAAGGCTGAAGACGGAGAAGGGGGCGGCGGACAGTTGCGCCACGGACGCGAGGGCAAGGACATAATACTGCAGGTGCCGCTGGGAACCGTAGCCAAAGATGCCGAGACCGGCCAGGTGCTCTGCGAAGTGATGGAAGACGGCCAGGAGATCATTCTCTGCCGCGGAGGCCGCGGAGGCAAGGGCAACGATTTCTTCAAGAGCGCCACCAACCAAACGCCGCGCTTCGCGCAGGAAGGAGAACCGGGAGTGGAAGGTTGGTATATCCTGGAACTCAAGGTTTTGGCTGACGTAGGACTGGTCGGGTTCCCGAACGCCGGCAAATCGACTCTCCTCTCTGTGGTTTCAGCCGCAAAGCCGAAAATAGCCAACTACCCTTTCACCACCCTTGAACCAAATCTCGGCATTGTGAGCTACTATGATGACAAATCGTTCGTTATGGCAGACATCCCGGGCATAATCGAGGGTGCTCACGAGGGCAAGGGCATAGGTCTGAGATTCCTGCGCCATATCGAACGCAATTCGACGCTGCTCTTTATGGTTCCTTCCGACAGCAAGGACATAGCCGGCGAATACAGGATACTTCTGAACGAACTCAAACTGTACAATCCAGAGCTTCTCGACAAGCCGAGAATTCTTGCCATCACCAAATCGGATATGCTTGACGATGAACTTAAAGCGGAAATCCGCAGGCATCTGCCGCGCAAGATTCCAACTCTTTTCATCTGCTCGCTTTCAGGCGAAGGACTGCGTGAATTGAAAGACATAATCTGGCAAACCCTCAACAAGCCTTTCAATGCTTAAGATCATCGACTCCTCCACCGACCCCTGCCGGAATCTTGCCGCAGAGGAGTATATCCTTTCGCATTTCGACTGTCCCGTGTTCCGTCTGTGGCGCAACAGCGACTCAATCATAGTGGGGCGCTACCAGAACGCCTTTGCCGAAATAGACCGCAGTTTCGTGGAAAACAATTCAATACCGGTGGTACGGCGTATGACCGGCGGAGGTGCGGTGTTTCACGACCTGGGCAACGTAAACTATTCCTTTTTCAACTTTTCCGACGAAGTTTCCTGCGGAGGCCGCTTCACTGATATAATCATCGAGTCCCTCTCGGAACTCGGGCTGGAGGTAGCATTGTCCGGCCGTAACGACCTGCTTCTTGACGGACACAAAATATCAGGCACGGCAGTTTGCCGGCAGGGAGGCAAAGTTCTACAGCACGGCACCCTCCTGTTTGACGCCCAGATGGGAAAACTCTCCGGAGCACTTGTGCCCCGCAGCGAAAAATTCGAAGGCAAGGGAGTCAAGTCTGTCCGCAGCAGGGTGGCCAACATCAAGGATTTCCTTAGAGAGCCAATGAGCCGTGAAGAATTTTTTTACCATATCGCCGCAGTGCTGCCCCAAGCCGAACCTTATTCCTACTCGGAAAAAGACCTCAAGGCCATTGACGAACTGTATCGTACAAAATATGCGGCATACGAATGGAACTACGGCCGTTCTCCCGCATACAACTTCAAGAATATCAAGAAATTCCCATCAGGTCTAGTGGAGGTCTATATGAATGTCGGGCAAGGACACATATCAGATATCGACATTCGCGGCGACTACTTTTTCCGCCGTCCCACCGAAGAACTGTGCGCCCTGCTGGAAGGATGCCCTCTGGAGAAAGAAAAAATCGCCGACCGCCTCAGAAAAGTGACGATCGACGACTATATTTCCGGACTGACGCCCGAACTATTTGTATCTCTTCTCCTTTTCTGATACGAGAAGATCTTTCAAAACACCGGCGCAATCCACTATCGCACTTTCAAAGGTGTCGGCATTGCGTTCCACCACCAGCTCGTTGCCCGGTATGAATACTCGCACCTTGACGTTCTTGTTTGCAGGATCTGCGAGCAGGGAGAGGTTGACTTCAGTGCGGATTACATCCTCGTAGAACTTATTGATCTTACCCAACTTCCTGTCGATGAAATCAAGGAGTTTCTGGTCTGCGTTGAATTTGATTGACTGAACTTTAATTTCCATTTTTACCTCCGTTTTTTGCTCTTGGGTGAGCGGTTAGATATGATTGGCGAAGCTGCTCGAAAGAGTTATGTGTATAAATCTGAGTTGCAGCCAGAGAAGAGTGCCCGAGAATTTCCTTTATACTGTTGAGGTCCGCGCCCCTGTTGAGGAGATGTGTTGCCAGAGAGTGCCTGAGCACGTGGGGCGACTTTCTTCCCGTGAACCCTTCCAGTCCGGAAAGCTCCCTCTTGACGAGATTGTCGGCAAAGGCCAGATACAGGGGCTTGCCGCGATCTGTAAGAAAGAACATTCCGTCCGGATTCGACGGATTCTCTTCCCTATTTCTTTCCAAATATAGCAATAATTCCTGACAAATCAAATCCGGCAGAGGAATTTCACGCGGTTTGTCTCCTTTGCCGACAACTCTGAAGACTTTTCTCTCAGGGTCGAAATCCTTTTCCTTCAAACCGCAGAGTTCGGCCCTGCGGATGCCCGTACCATAGAGCACCATCATTATGGTGCGGTCTCTCAGAAGACGGAAATCAGGTCTGCCCCCGTTTGACGACGCACTTTCCTCAAGTCGCGCAGCGCTCAAGTCGAAATACCTTTCCATGGAAGCTTCCGTGTAGAATGACGGCAGTTTTTTCGCCATCTTCGGACGGGGCACCTTCAAAACCGGATTGCTTTCCAGCACACCTTCGCGCAGAAGATAATTGCAGAAAGTGCTCAGAGCAGAGAGGCGCAGGTTGACCGAACGGGCATCTAGCCCGCGCTCCAATGACAGGGCAACGTAAGAGCGTATCGCCTGCGTGGACAGCAGCCCGGGGTCCTCCCCACCCGCGCTACGGAAAAATTCCTCCACGGCATCGAGGTAAAGCGACACCGTACGGGGAGAAAACCGCCGCTCGAATCTGAGGTAATCGGAAAATTTTTCCTTGAGCATACACAAAGTTAAAAATTTTTTACATACCTTTGCAGTCCCTAAAAAAAGGAGGTGTTTGCAATATGATTATCGTACCGGTAAAAGAAGGCGAAAACATTGAGAGAGCTCTCAAGAAATTCAAGAGAAAATTCGAAAAGACAGGTGTAGTGCGTGAGCTCCGCGACCGCAGGACTTTCGAGAAACCGTCAGTCAAGAAGCGCGAAATGATGAACAAAGCCATCTACGTACAGAAGTTGCAACTCCGCGACGAATAATACGCCAACAGTACAAATATGAAAGGCCGGCCCTCAGAAGTCGGCCTTTTTCATTAACTTTGAAGCCGAATAATCTGAACAAATGACAGAAGAGAAAAAAATACCTCTCGAACTCGGAACGGAACCGATAGGCAAACTGCTGAAAAAATATGCATTGCCCGCCATCATAGCAATGACGGCATCTTCGCTGTACAATATGGTGGACAGTATATTCATCGGACAGGGATGCGGTGCGCTCGCTATCTCGGGACTTGCCCTCACCTTCCCGCTGATGAACCTCTCCTCCGCCTTCGGCACCCTTGTCGGAGTGGGTGGCGCTACACTCATCTCCGTGCTGCTGGGGCAGAAGAACTATGACGTGGCGAAGAAGGTGCTCAACAATATCTTCATAATGAACGTGGCAATAGGCGTTCTCTTCTCCATTGTGTCACTGGCATTCCTCGACCCTATACTGCGCTTTTTCGGCGCCAGCGACGCGACACTCCCCTTCGCCCGCCAGTATATGATACCTATTCTTCTGGGAAACATCATAACCCACCTCTATTTCGGGCTCAATGCCATAGTCAGGGTATCGGGCCATCCGAAAAAGGCAATGTACGCAACAATCCTGACGGTAGGTCTCAACACCGTTCTGGACCCGATATTCATATTTTCCTTCGATTTGGGAATACAGGGAGCCGCAATTGCCACAATCATCTCTCAGACAGTCTCTTTCGTATGGGTGATGCATACTCTGTGCGACAAGCGGGAGTTTCTGCACTTCGACTTCCACAACTTCCATTTCGACGGCAAGATAGCGCTCCGTTCGCTTTCCATAGGACTCGCTCCATTTCTGATGAACGTCGCTGCCTGCTTTGTGGTCATTCTCATTAACGTGCAGATGAAAAAGTACGGAGGTGACCTTCAGATAGGAGCCTACGGCATAGACAACCGCATCGTATTTCTCTTCGTGATGATAGTCCTCGGCCTTAACCAGGGTATGCAGCCGATTGCGGGCTACAACTACGGAGCAAGGCTCTACGGAAGGACCCTCGAAGTCATGAATCTCACCATCAAGTGGGCAAGCGCAGTGATGGCAGCCTGCTTCGCCGTCGGGATGTTCTGTCCGCGCGCGGCAGTCTCCCTTTTCACCCACGACCCCGAACTGATAGAACTCTCTGCCAGGGGCCTGCGGATTACCGTCATCTGTTTTCTTCTGGTAGGAAGGCAGATGGTCATCACAAACTTCTTCCAGAGCCTCGGTCTGGCCAAGAAAGCCATATTCCTGTCGCTCACCAGACAACTGATATTCCTTGTGCCCTGCCTCGCCATCCTTCCAATCTTCATGGGGACCGACGGAGTATGGGCAAGTCTGCCGGCTTCTGACTTCGCTGCCATTATCGTCGGTGAAATAATGCTGGCAAGGCTCAAGAGGCAGTTCAAGGTAAATGAAGAGAATCAGAAACAAGAAATTCAAAACATATAGAATTATGGCAGACAATTTCATCATTTCAATCGGGCGCAAGATAGGAGCAGGCGGTCTGGAGACCGCAGGCAAACTTGCGGAGGAATTCGGCATCAGAATGTTCGACAAGAATCTGCTTGTGGAAGTGGCGAAAGAGAGCGGTCTGAATCCCGAAATTTTCAAAAGCAAGGATGAAAGCGCCTCACGCGGAAGGCTCGGAGCATTGTCGAGTTTCCGTCAGTTCGTCGGACTCGGCAGCCAGCACTCCACGTCGAACAACACCATAATGTCGGAGGAGTCGCTTTTCAAGGTCCAAAGCGACGTGATGAGAAAAATTGCCGGTGAACAGAGCTGCGTCATCGTGGGCCGTTGCTCGGACTACATCCTCAGAGACCATCCGCGTCTTCTGACTGTCTTCATAACGGCGCCTATTGAGTGGAGGATTCCGCGCATAATGGCCTCTGAAGGCCTTTCTGAAAGTGAAGCCAAGCACTTCATCGAACAGAAGGAGCAGAAGAGAGCCGCCTACTACAACTACTACACCTTCAAGAGATGGGGCGACAGCAGCGGCTATGACCTCTGCGTGGACAGCGCGAAGCTCGGCGGCACGGACGCCGTCGTCGAGCTCATAAAATTCACGATGAAACAACGCAATCTGATATAAACACACAATATGTCACTATGGCAGACGAAAAGATAATATTCTCGATGAACGGGGTCAGTAAAATACTGCCCCACAACAACAAAGTAATTCTCAAGGACATTTACCTTTCCTTCTTCTATGGCGCAAAGATAGGCATCATAGGTCTGAACGGCGCCGGTAAGTCCACCCTGATGAAAATCATAGCCGGCATCGAAACTCCCACTCACGGAGAAGTCGTCTTCGCTCCGGGCTACAGCGTAGGTTATCTTGAGCAGGAGCCGGTTATGGACGACTCCAAGACCGTCATCGAAGTGGTGCAGGAGGGCGTGAAGAAGGTCATGGACCTTCTCAGCGAATACAATGAAATCAGCAACAAGTTCCTTGAACCGATGGATGACGAGCAGATGAACCGTCTCATCGAAAGGCAGGGAGAACTGACCGACGAAATCGAGGCGGCAGACGGCTGGGACATAGACTCCAAACTCGAACGCGCGATGGATGCGCTGCAGTGTCCCGATCCGGAGGCCGCCGTGGCAACACTCAGTGGCGGTGAGCGCCGCAGGGTGGCGCTCTGCCGGCTGCTTCTTCAGGAGCCGGACGTTCTGCTCCTCGACGAACCTACCAACCACCTCGATACCGAATCCATTCAGTGGCTGGAAGCTCATCTCCAACAGTACAAGGGCACCGTCATAGCGGTGACACACGACAGATATTTTCTCGACAACGTAGCCGGATGGATACTCGAACTGGACCGCGGAGAAGGCATTCCGTGGAAGGGCAATTACAGTTCATGGCTGGAGCAGAAGAGCGCCCGGCTGGCGCTTGAGGAGAAACAGGAAAGCAAGCGCCGCAAGACTCTCGAACGCGAGCTCGAATGGGTCAGAATGGCGCCGAAAGCACGACACGCCAAGAGCAAGGCCCGACTCGGAGCTTATGAAAAGATGCTCAATGAAGACGGAAAGCAGAAAGAGGAGCGTCTGGAAATTTTCATTCCGAACGGACCGCGTCTGGGCAACAAGGTCATCGAATGCAGCGGAGTGAGCAAGTCTTTCGGAGACAGAGTTCTGTTTGAAGATCTGACCTTCAAACTGCCTCCTGCCGGCATTGTGGGAGTAATCGGCCCTAACGGAGCAGGCAAAACCACACTGTTCCGGCTCATTATGGGTTACGAAAAACCCGATACCGGAGAATTCTCCATCGGAGAGACAGTCAGGATTGCCTACGTGGACCAGCAGCACAAGAAAATCGACCCGGATCTGACGGTCTATCAGACTATCGCTTCCAACTCGGAATTCGTCAGGCTCGGCAATCGCGAAGTCAACGCCCGGGCATATATCTCCCGCTTCAACTTTGCCGGAGCCGACCAGGAAAAGAAATGCGGCATCCTCAGCGGCGGCGAGCGCAACCGTCTGCACCTTGCCCTGACTCTCAAGGAGGAAGCCAACGTCCTGCTTCTTGACGAGCCTACCAACGACGTGGATATCAATACAATAAGAGCCCTTGAGGAAGGCCTCGGGAACTTTGCCGGATGTGCCGTTGTTGTATCCCACGACCGCTGGTTCCTCGACCGTATCGCCACCCATATACTTGCATTTGAAGGAGACTCCAAGGTCTATTTCTTTGAAGGCACATACAGCGAATACGAGGAGAACAGGAAGATGAGGCTCGGCAACGTCGAACCTAAACGCTTCAAATACAAAAAACTCAAGGCTTAAAGTTCCGCTATCACGGCGAGAATGTAATTCAACAGCCGGAGAGCCGCCACAAGCGTGCCGGCAAGCCAGGTCTGCACTGCAGGTAGAGCCACCGCACTGAGCAGGGTTGCGGAAAGGACATACATCACCAGTGTGGCCAGAGGAACAGCCAGAAGGTTTGTCACTAGAAAATACCGCGGGAACGTGCCGAAATAGAGATAGGCCAGAACCCCGCACGTCAGTTGGCAGGAGATGGCCAGACTGGCCGTGTTCCAGGCATACCGCAGCAATCTGCTGCGTGTCGAAAGAAGCAGACTCAAACGGGGATATATCAGATATATGCCGGCCACGGCCGAATACGACAGTTGAAAACTCAGTTCACGCGGAGCCTCGGGATTGATGAGCACTGAGAGTATTGCACTGAGCGCCAGCGCAGAAGGGCCGCTGCGCGCTCCCGAAATGAATTGAGAAATTTCGAAAACGGTAATCATCATCACCGCTCTGAGAATGGACGGGCTCAAACCGCTGACCAGAGCGAAAACCCACAGAAAGCAGAGGATTAGCGCCGCTCTCAAACGTTTCAGATGGCTGAATCCTCCCAGAGGAGAAAGTATCAGAGAGAGAATTCCGTATATGATGCCGACATGCAGCCCGCTCAAGGCCAGAAGATGCATTGCACCGGAATCCCGGTAGGCGGCGCGTATCTCACGCGTAAGCGAACTCTTGTCGCCTATGGCAAGAGCGCGCGCCACTGCAAGTTCATCCCCTTCGGGGAGAATGGTACCGAGATATGCGGAGAATGCTGCGCGGGAGCGTGCGGCTTCACTCCGGACAGCGGATTCGGGCGATAGCGGAGGCATCCTCCCTATCTGACACGCTGCCGCCCCGAGCAGCACCGCAGCCAGAAGAAACATCGCGGCACGGCATCTCCCATCTCGTAAGTAAAGTATTGAAACAGAAATTAATGCAGCTACTGAAAGATAAATCGCAGGCGACAGTGTCAATGCTCCGCCCAGGAAATCACCGGAGACGAACGCCAGTGCAAAGAATAAAATCGTCCTACCTTTCCTCATACCTCCAAATTTTCCTTAAAGTTATCAATTAATTTGTTAACTTTGCAAGATTAGGATAAACACATTTTTCTGCTATATGATTATACTCGTTTTGAACTGCGGCAGTTCCTCCCTCAAGTACCAGGTGCTTGATATGAAGAACACGAAGAATTATTCCCTGATGGCGAAAGGACTTGTCGAGCGCATCGGAGAGAAGATGGGCAGCATTTCCCACTCCGTAACCGGCAAGGACAAATATATTCTCGAAAAGCCGGTTCCTGACCACACCGTCGGCATAAAGAGCGTTCTCGACCTTCTGGTCAGCAAGGAACGCGGCGTTCTGAAATCTCTGGACGACATCGATGCAGTGGGGCACCGTGTGGCGCACGGAGGCGAGTTTTTCTCAAGCAGTGTGCTTGTCACGTCGGAAGTCATCTCCAACATTGAAAAATGCTGCGAACTCGCCCCTCTCCACAATCCGGCCAATCTGCTCGGCATCAAAGCCGTGGAAGAGCTGATGTTCGGCACCCCGCAGGTTGCGGTGTTCGACACATCGTTCCATCAGACAATGCCCGACTATGCCTACACATATTCTATTCCGTTCAAGTATTACGACAAATACAAGGTCCGCCGCTACGGCTTCCACGGCACCAGCCACGGTTTCGTAGCGAAGAAAGCGGCCGAATTCGCCGGAATTGACATCAGGAAATCAAGAATCATAACCTGCCACCTGGGCAACGGCAGCTCCATCACCGCAATTCTCAACGGCAAAAGCATCGATACGTCAATGGGCTTCACCCCGGTGGAGGGAGTCACAATGGGCACCCGCTGCGGCGACCTTGACGCAGGCGCCATAACTTTCATCCAGGAAAAGGAGGGCCTTGACGCAGCCGGTATCAGCAACGTGCTCAACAAGCAGAGCGGTCTGATGGGCATAAGCGGCATCTCTTCCGACCGCCGTGACATCCAGACAGCCGCCGCTTCGGGAAACAGCCGCGCCATCCTCGCGGAGAAAGTGCTCTCCTACGGCATCAAGAAATATATCGGAGCATATGCCGCAGCCCTCAATGGTGTGGATATGATTGTCTTCACGGGCGGCATCGGCGAGAACAGCGCCGAAACAAGAGCCGGAGTATGCACCGGACTCGACTATCTCGGTGTAAAATTCGACTTTGAAAAAAACAAGGAAATTCACGGAAAAGACGCCGTTATCTCCACCTCCGATTCGAAGGTGAAGGTAGTGGTGACAACAACGGATGAAGAACTTGTCATCGCACGCGACACAATGAATCTCACAAAAAATAATCAACATAAAAACATAGGATAATGATTACAAATTTCGATCAGGTTTTCGAAGAACTCCGTTCAAAGACAAAGAAACGTATGATTGCAGCGTGGGGCGTGGATGACCACACCATTACAGCTGCAAGCAAGGCAATTGAAAAAGGCATCGTGGAGGTGACTCTCGTTGGCGACAGGGATATGATTCTCGCCGTCTGCGAAAAAGAGCACATCAAATCGGACATCTTCACCATCATAGACAACAAGGACGAACTCAAATCCATCGCCCAGGCTGTCGGTATGGTAAAGGACGGTGAAGGCGACATACTTATGAAGGGCCTTTGCAGCACCGACAAGTATATGCGCGGCATCCTCAACAAGGAACGCGGTCTTCTTCCTCCGAAAGCTGTCCTCAGCCACGTTGCAGTCGTGGAAAATCCGAACTACCCGAAACTTATCATAATGGGTGACATGGCTGTCATCCCCGCTCCTGATTTCAAGCAGAAACAGGCCATCTGCAAATATCTCGTCAAGACAGCCAAGGCATTCGGCATCGCAAAGCCCAAGGTTGCAGCAATAGCAGCGACAGAGCAGATGCTCGACGGTATGCCTGCCTGTGTAGAAGCCGCCCTTCTTGCCAAGATGTCAGATCGCGGACAGATTGCGGGATGCTCGATAGACGGCCCTCTCGCACTGGACGTCGCCATCAACAGGGAAGCCGCTTCCATCAAAAAGCTCAACAGCGAAGTGGCCGGTGATGCAGACTGTCTGCTCTTCCCCAACATCGAATCCGCAAACGTGTTCTACAAAGTCAATTCAATGCTTTGCAAAGGCGTGCGTCAGGCTGCCGTTGTGGCCGGAGCACAGGCTCCTTGCGTGCTTTCAAGCCGCGCTGACAGCATAGACACCAAACTCAATTCAATAGCTCTTGCAGCCCTTACCGCATAATGAAAATACTCTCCATCAATCCAGGTTCCACTTCCACAAAGATAGCTGTCTATGAAGACAAGCGGGAAGTGTTCTCAAAGACACTGCGCCACAGCGCGGAAGAATTGGGAAAGTATTCCGGCATAATCGCACAGTTCGATTTCCGCAGACAAATGATAACCGACGCCCTTGAGGAGAACAACATCGACGCAAGGGAAATCAAGGCCATCGTAGGCCGCGGCGGACTTCTCCGTCCGATACCTTCAGGAACCTATGAGGTCAACGACCTGATGAAGGAGGATCTCTCCCTTTGCCGCTACGGGGAGCACGCCAGCAATCTGGGCGGTCTGCTCGCAGACGCCATCGCAAAGGAGATTCCGGGATGCCGCGCATTCATCGCAGACCCTGTCGTAGTAGATGAACTTCAGGAAGTTGCCCGCATCAGCGGTCATCCTCTCTTCAAGAGACTCTCCATCTTCCACGCACTCAACCAGAAGGCCATCGCAAAGCGCTATGCCGAAGAAACGGGCAGACCGTACGAAAGCCTCAATCTGATTGTAGTTCACCTCGGCGGCGGCACCTCTGTGGGAGCCCATCGCAAAGGCCTCATAGTGGACGTGAACAACTGTCTCAACGGAGAAGGCCCGTTCAGTCCGGAGCGCTCCGGTTCCCTGCCTGCTCAGCAGCTCGCAGAGCTCTGCTTCTCAGGCAAATACACCCTTGAGCAGGTAAAGAAGATGATAAACGGAAAGGGCGGTTGCGTGGCACATCTGGGCACCAACAACTTCATCGATATCGAAAACAATCTCGACAAACCCGAGTACAAGCTCATCTGCGACGCATATCTGTATAACGTAGCGAAAGAAGTCGGTGCAAAGGCTGCCGTTCTCAAGGGTGAAGTCGACGCCATCCTCATAACCGGAGGCATCGCCTACGGCAAAGGCATGATGGCAGACCTTACGGACTATATCAAATTCATCGCTCCGGTGAAACTTTATCCGGGCGAAGATGAAATGGGAGCCCTCGCCGGCAACGGCCTCGCTGTTCTCACCGGAAAAGAGCAGTCCAAGGTTTATTGATTGATACAATATTCATAACACAATAACAAAAACACAAAAGAAATGGCAAACAAACTTTTTACCGAATTTCCTCCTGTGGCTACTGAGCAGTGGGAAGAGGTAATTAACAAAGACCTGAAAGGTGCCGACTACGAGAAGAAACTCGTCTGGAAGACACAGGAAGGTTTCAATGTCCGTCCGTACTACCGTGCCGAGAACCTTCAGGGTCTCAAGTATCTGGGAGCAAAGCCGGGTGAATTCCCTTACGTAAGGGGAACAAAAAAGAACAACGAGTGGTTCATCAACCAGTGGGTATGCTGCTGCAAGAGCCAGTTTGCTCAGGCAAATGCTCAGGCAAAACTCATCCTTACAAAAGGCGTGGAGTCAGTCACCTTCTACCTCGAACCGGGCAAGGAGGTCACCAAGGCTGATTTCGCAGTGCTTCTGAAAGACATCGACCTGACAAAGGTCCCTGTAAATTTCGGTGACTGCTGCGTAAAGAACGGCGCTGTTGTAAAGAACTTCGTCTCTTATGTTGACGGCCTCGGCATCGACAAGGACGCAGTCAAGGCTTCCTTCGACTTCAGCCCTGTCAGGATGCTCACCACAAAGGGCGGCTTCTGCGACGATTTCAGCGCTCTTGCAGAAATAGTCAAGGCTGTCGCAGGCTACAAGGGCATCCGCGTGATTGAAGTGAATGCCAACGTATTCAACAATGCCGGCGCATCCACCGCTCAGGAGCTCGCATATGCCCTCAACATCGGCAGCGAGTATATGTCCCGCCTCACAGAGGCCGGCCTCTCCGCAGAAGAGGTTGCCCGCAAGACATTCTTCACCTTCGGCGTAGGCAGCACATATTTTATGGAGATTGCCAAATTCCGCGCCGCACGTATGCTCTGGGCAAATATTGTCGAAGCTTACGGCGTCAAGGAAGGCTGCGCCCGCAAGATGAACATCCACGCTGTGACAAGCGAATGGAACCAGACTGTATATGACGCATACGTCAATATGCTCCGCGCAACTACAGAAGCCATGTCAGCTGCCATCGCAGGTGTAGATTATCTCGAAGTCACTCCTTTCGACTACGCTTTCGAAGCTCCTACCGACTTCTCCAACCGTATCGCACGCAACGTACAGAACATCCTCAAGGAAGAATCCCACTTCAACAAGGTCGTTGACCCTGCTGCCGGTTCATACTATGTGGAGAATCTCACCAATTCCCTTGCAGAGTCCGCTTGGAAGATATTCAAGGGTGTGGAAGAGGCAGGCGGTTTCGTCGCTGAATTCAAGGCAGGCAAGATACAGTCGGAGATCAAGGCCGTTTCAGACAAGAAAGACTCCAATCTTGCAAACCGCAGGATGACTCTCCTTGGAACCAACCAGTTCCCTAACTTCCTCGAGAAGGCTGAAAGCAAGATTACAAAAGAAATCGTAAGCCGTGACATTCTCACGGAAATGGGTTCTCCGGTAGAGGACTTCGTCTGCGGCGACAGAGTTGCAGAGCCTCTCAAGGCTTACCGCGGAAGTGAAGAGTTTGAAGCAGTGCGTCTGGCAACAGACCGCAGCGGCAAGGAGCCTAAGGCATTTATGCTGACATTCGGCAATCTGGCAATGTGCCGCGCTCGCGCACAGTTCTCTTCCAACTTCTTTGCAGTTGCAGGTATCCGCAACATCGACAACAACCGCTTCGACTCAATCGAAGAGGGTGTGAAGGCAGCTCTTGCTTCCAAAGCCGAAATCGTCGTAGCTTGCTCTTCAGACGAAGAATATGCCCAAGCAGTCCCTCAGATTGCCAAACTTGTCGGCGACAAGGCCATCGTAGTGGTTGCAGGTGACCCTGAGTGCAGAGCAGACCTCGAAGCACAGGGAATCAAGAATTTCATCAATGTAAGGTGCAACGTTCTCGAAACCCTCAAGGGCTATCAGAAGATGTTGGGCATCAAGGAACTTTAAAACTTTCAGGAAATGAGACCTAATTTCAAAGATATCAACTATACAGGCGCAGCTGACTCTTGCTGCAAGAGCTGTGAGAATTCAACTCCTTGGACAACCGCCGAGAAGATTGACGTCAAATCCATCTACACAGCTGAAGATCTTGAAGGTATGGAACACCTCAACTACGCTGCCGGCGTAGCTCCGTTCCTCCGCGGACCTTACTCAACAATGTATGTGCAGAAACCTTGGACCATCCGTCAGTATGCCGGCTTCTCCACAGCTGAAGAATCCAATGCATTCTACCGCCGCAACCTCGCGGCAGGTCAGAAAGGTCTTTCAGTGGCATTCGACCTCGCAACACACCGCGGTTACGACGCAGACCACCCTCGCGTAGTGGGTGATGTCGGAAAGGCAGGCGTATCCATCTGTTCCGTTGAGGATATGAAGGTGCTCTTCGACCAGATTCCTCTCAACAAGATGTCCGTTTCAATGACAATGAACGGTGCAGTGCTCCCGATTATGGCATTCTACATCGTGGCCGGTCTGGAACAGGGCGCCAAACTCGAGGAAATGGCCGGTACCATCCAGAACGACATCCTCAAGGAGTTCATGGTCCGCAACACCTATATATATCCACCTGAGTTCTCTATGAGAATCATCGGTGATATATTCGCATACACATCCAAGTATATGCCTAAATTCAACTCCATCTCAATTTCCGGTTACCATATGCAGGAAGCAGGTGCAACCAACGATATCGAGATGGCATATACCCTCGCAGACGGTCTCGAGTATCTCCGCACAGGAGTGAAGGCGGGCATCGAAGTGGATGCTTTCGCACCTCGTCTCTCATTCTTCTGGGCCATCGGTATGAACCACTTTATGGAGATTGCAAAGATGCGTGCAGCACGTATGATCTGGGCAAAACTCGTGAACCAGTTCAATCCGAAGAACCCTAAGAGCCTTTCTCTGCGTACACACTGCCAAACTTCAGGCTGGTCGCTTACAGAGCAGGATCCGTTCAACAATGTTGCCCGTACCTGCATCGAAGCTATGGGAGCAGCTCTCGGCCACACCCAGAGCCTCCACACCAACGCTCTCGACGAGGCTATCGCTCTTCCTACCGACTTCTCTGCGCGTATTGCCCGCAATACACAGATTTACATTCAGGAAGAGACAAACGTATGCCGCTCGATCGACCCTTGGGCAGGTTCATACTACATCGAGAGTCTGACCAACGAACTTGCTCACAAGGCGTGGGCTCACATCGAAGAGGTGGAGAAACTCGGCGGTATGGCAAAGGCCATCGAGACCGGAATTCCTAAACTCCGCATCGAGGAAGCTGCTGCCCGCAAGCAGGCACGCATCGATTCAGGTGCAGAGAAGATCATCGGTATCAACGAATACCGTCTCGACCACGAGGATCCTATCGAAATCCTCGACGTTGACAACACCAAGGTACGCGAAAGCCAGATTGCACGTCTCAAGCAACTGCGCGCAAACCGCGACGAAGCAAAGGTTCAGGCTTGTCTGGCAGCCATCACCAAAGCTGTCGAGACCAAGTCCGGCAATCTGCTCGAACTCGCAGTGGAAGCAGCCAAGGTACGCGCCACCCTCGGCGAAATCTCAGATGCATGCGAAAAAGTAGTTGGACGTTATAAAGCAGTTATCCGTATGAACACAGGTGTTTACAGCTCAGAGGTCAAGAATGACAGTGATTTCGAGCAGGCAAAGAAGATGGTTGCCGACTTCGCAAAGAAAGAAGGCCGCCAACCTCGTATTATGATTGCAAAACTCGGACAGGACGGTCACGACCGTGGCGCAAAGGTTGTCGCTACAGGCTATGCGGACTGCGGATTCGACGTGGATATGGGTCCTCTCTTCCAGACTCCGGAAGAGGCAGCCAAGCAAGCTGTCGAGAATGACGTTCACGTAGTGGGCGTATCTTCACTCGCAGCAGGCCACAAGACTCTCGTTCCTCAGATTATCGCAGCTCTCAAGAAGCTCGGCCGTGAGGACATCCTCGTAATCGTGGGCGGTGTAATCCCTGCACAGGACTATGACGAGCTCTATCGCGACGGCGCTATGGCAATCTTCGGCCCGGGCACTCCGGTCGCTACTGCCGCCATCAAGATTATGGAACTCCTCAACCAGAAATTCGACTGATTTCTCTGTTGATAACTAATGAAAGCCGTCCTACCGGGCGGCTTTTTTTTTATTAACTTTGTTCCCAAATGGAAGAGACACTGAACATACCTCAGCACGACTACGGTGACGAAAGTATCGTCCACCTCGAAGATTTGGAGCACATCAGGCTGCGTCCGGGAATGTACATCGGCCGCCTCGGAGACGGAACCGCCCCGAACGACGGAATGTATGTCCTGATGAAGGAAATCATAGACAATTCCATCGACGAATTCTCTATGGGCTTCGGCAAACAGATTGCCATCAGAATTGAAGGCAAGGAGATTTCCATACGCGACTATGGCCGCGGCATTCCGTTCGGCACTGACGCAAACGGGAACAACACACTCAACGATGCCGTCAGCAAGCTCCATACCGGAGGTAAGTTCGACGACAAGAACTTCCAGAAATCCGTAGGTATGAACGGCGTGGGTCTCAAGGCGTCAAACGCTCTCTCTTCCCGCTTCGTGGCACAGTCTTTCCGCAACGGTGAGACTCTGCGCCTTGAATATGAGAAAGGTATTCTCAAGACGCCAGACTTCACCCCTCAGCCCACCTCGGAGAGAAACGGCACTTACATCAGTTTCATACCGGACGACTCCCTTTTCGAGCCATACGAGTACAATCTCGAATATATCGAGACTATGCTCCGCAACTACGCCTACCTCAACGTCGGTCTGAAGCTCACCTTCAACGGTCAGGAATTCAAATCCGAAAACGGCCTTCTGGACCTCCTCAACGAGGGAATGGACGAAGAATCCCTGTACGAGCCGATTCATCTCAAGACAAAGGATATAGAAGTGGCATTCACCCACGGCAACGGCTACGGAGAAAACATCTACTCCTTCGTCAACGGCCAGAACACAACCTTGGGCGGCACTCATCTGGCGGCATTCAAGGAGGCGATAGCCAAAGTTCTGAAGGACTTCTACAAGAAAGACTTCAATCCTGTAGATGTCAGGCAATCCATAATCGGTGCGGTCAGTGTCCGCATCCAGGAGCCGGAATTCGAAGGGCAGACAAAAGTGCAACTGGGCTCGAAATATATGTGGCAGAAGAAGCAGGACGGCACCCACGGGCCTACCATCAGCAAGACAATGACGGACTTCCTATCCACCGAGCTGGACAATTATCTTCACAAGCATCTTGACGTGGCCGACATCATCCGCGCCAAAATCGAAGACTCCGAAAAGGAGAGAAATGCCATTTCCAGCATATCAAAGAAGACAAAAGCCCGTCTGAAGAAGGCAAGCATCCACAACAAGAAACTGCGAGACTGCCGAATCCACTACACAGACAAGAGTCCTCTGGCCGAGCAGACCACCATCTTCATCACCGAGGGAGACTCCGCTTCCGGAAGCATCACAAAGAGCCGCGACGCCAATGTGCAGGCCGTCTTCAGTCTGATGGGCAAACCGTTCAACTGCGCGAAGGCCTCGAAAAAAGATCTCTATGTGGATAAAAACGTGGAACTGTGCCTGCTCCAGAGCGCCCTCAACATCGAGGACGGAGTGGAAGGTCTCCGCTACAACAATATTGTGATTGCCACCGATGCCGATGTGGACGGTATGCACATACGGCTCCTGATGCTGACTTTCTTCCTGAAATTCTATCCTGACGTGGTACGCGCCGGCCATCTTCATATTCTCCAGACGCCTCTGTTCAGGGTTCGCGACAAGAAAAACAATTTCTACTGCTACAGCACTGCGGAGAAGGAAGCTGCAATAAAGAAAATAGGCAAGAGCGCCGAAATCACCCGTTTCAAAGGTCTCGGCGAGATTTCTCCCGACGAGTTCAAGGGCTTCATAGGCGAAGACATCCGCCTTGAACAGGTACGTCTCACCAGCGAAGACAAGGCAGGAGACCTCATTGAGTTCTATATGGGCAACAACACTCCTGTCCGTCAGAAATTCATCCGCACCAATCTCCGTTCGGAAATCAACAATACAGAAGAAGAACAGTAGATGAAGAAAAAAATAGCCAGATTCATTCTCTGCAACATTCTAGGCTGGAAGATGGGGAAAGAAACTCCTCCTCCTGAAGATAAATGCATAATTCTTGGAGCAGCCCACACCAACATCTCCGAATATTTCGTCTATCTGCTTTATATCCATGCCATGGGCGACAAGATGAACGTCCTTGTGAAAAAGGAATTTTTCAGATGGCCTATCAGGCGTATTATGAAAGCGATGGGCTGCATTCCGGTGGACCGCAGCCGCACAGGAGGCGCCAATCTGATGAAAAGCATTCTGGAAGAATTCGACAAAAGGCCGAGAATCCATCTTGCCATCGCACCCGAAGGCACCCGCAAACCCGTCCGTCACTGGAAACTGGGCTTCCATTCCATCGCCCGGCACACGGGTGTTCCGGTCTATCTGGGCTATTTCGACTGGGGGCGTAAAGTCATCACTTATGGTGAGCGCTTCATCTGCAGCGAAGACGGCGAAGCCGATTTGCGCACCATCCAGCGCCACTACAAGCGACTGGGCATCACCGCTTACCACCCGGACCAGTTCGTATTCCTGAAAGAAATCGAAGACGAGCAATAAAAAAAGTTGCGCATTCGCGGGGCCTGGTATGAACCCCGAAAGTTGGACACAAAACTTAGGGGTTCAATATGAAGAAAAAGCAAAAGAGAGGGCCAATTCTAATGGTCCCATTTACAGAAAAGAAACGTCTCGTTCTGCAGCACAACGAAAAAGGTGTATCTTTGCGAAAGTTAGAGGCTCAAAGCGGCGTGCCAGCTTCAACGATCAGATATTGGGCAACATATGCCTCACGGTATGGTATGGCGGCCTTTACAGATAAATACACTTCAGAAAGATACTCTATGGGAAGGCCTAAAAAAAAGACTTTTGAGGAGATGACGGAACTGGAGAAGCTCCGTTACGAGAATGCATATCTCAAGGCAGAGAATGCGCTCCTAAAAAAAGTGAGGGCCTTAGTCGAAGAAAGGGAAGCCCGTCTAAGAAAGATTGGGTCCAAGCCATCGAAGAACTAAGGCCGGAAAATGAA
>JAGHST010000052.1 GCA_018065695.1 Candidatus Cacconaster caballi
TGAATTCGTGTTCCGGGAGGAAAGATACTGTTTCCACCGTGAAGGAAGTCTCTCCGCTTGCCGCAAGGCGGGAGAAGATTCCACTCCGGCCGCAGGCAAGCCCCTTTCGGGGAAATGCGTCCGGAAGCGGAACTTCTCCCGACTCCCGCTAAGGTTTTGCGCAAAATCCATCCGTCCAGACATATGGCTGCTCAACGGAGTTTCCTGATGACGTTCAATCCGTCACGCAGAGGCAGGATGAAATTCTCGACGCGCGGGTCACCGGCAACAAGGTCGTTGAAGGCCATTATGCCGCGGGTCTGTGCGTCGCGGGGAGGCTCCTCTTCATATACCTTTCCATCCCACAGAACATTGTCAGCCACGATATGTCCCCCCGGCCTAAGCAATTCAATGGCAGATTGATAATAAGCCACATATTCCCGCTTGTTGGCATCTATGTAAATCAAATCATATGGCCCTTCGAGACCATCCATTAACTTCAAGGCATCGCCGAACATCAAATTGATGCGGTCTTCAACTCCGGCGCGCCTGTAGCCCTCCCTTATCAGATCTTCAAGCTCGTCATTGATTTCCACGGAATCAAGAACACCGCCTTCGGGCAGAGCGCTCGCAATGCAGATGGATGAATAGCCGGTAAAGACACCGAGTTCCAGAACTCGGCTTGCACCGGTCATCCTGACGAAAGCGTGAAGCAGAGAACCGACCGCCTGGCCGGAAAGCATCCTGGCGTGGGTGGTCCTCAGATGCGTTTCTCTTTCCACCCAGTCAAGAGCATCGCTCCTCAGGGACGAAAATTCTTTCAGATATTTGTCAAGAGCATCCATATCTACTTATATATCAACACAGAAAGCCTTTCAGGATCGAGCACTTTACGAGCCGCTCCCAAGAGTTGTTCGGAAGTGATGGCGTTGATGCGTGCACGCACCTCCTCATCCGGCATAATCCGGCCGAAGACCAGCATACTCTTGCCCATGGAAAGAGACTGCGCCTCACCGCTGTCCGAAGCTATCGCAAGTTGGCCGAGCAACTGCTTGCGGGCTTCCTTCACTTTCTTTTCAGGAAGTGCGGCACCACGCAAGGCCGAGAGCTGCTCTCCTATAAGATCCAGACACTTCTGCAGATTGTGCTTCTCACAGCCGAACGTTATCAGAAATGTCCCTGTATCAGCATATTGGGTAAATATGCTGTCCACATTGTAAACCAGCGCGTTTTTCTCCCGAAGTTCCTGATTCAGAAGAGAATTGGAGCCCGGACCGCCGAGAATGTTGTTGAGCAGTATCAGCGTGAGCCTGTCCTCGTCATAGAAAGAGAATGCCGTAGTGCCCACTATACAGTTGGCCTGATGATCCTTCCTGTTGACCTCCTTTCTGAAAGTCACTCCAGCAGAGAGACTTCCACCTTCAAGTACGGGGCACGGCCTTTCCGCCGGCCTGAAACTCTGCGGAACATATTTTTCAATTGCGGAGAGCACTATTTTTTCCGCCTTCTGCGGAGTTATACCCGCAACAATCGAAATGCACATATTGTCCGGAGTGAAGTTTTCCCTGACGTAACTGCAAATGTCGGATGACTTTATCTTTTTAAGTCCCTTGACATTGCCCAGAACAGATCTGGAGAGAAGATGGTCGGCGAACAGATACTCTTCGAAATCGTCGAATATGCTCTCGGACGGAGAATCCTTATACATATTGATTTCATCGATGACGACATTGCGTTCTTTCTCCAGCTCCCCTTGCGGAAAAACGGAAGTGAATACCAATTCGAAGAGCAAATCCACGGCTTTCGAAAGGTCTTCCTTGAGAACCGTGGAATAGACCGCAGTCTCTTCTTTTGTGGTATAGGCATTGAGATCTCCGCCAAGAAGTTCAAGGCGGTTGCTGATTTCCTGCGGCGTCCGCTTTGCAGTGCCCTTGAAGAGCATATGCTCGGTCATATGGGCCATCCCCGGAAACCGCTGCGGCTCGTTTCTGGTGCCTGATTTTATGGTGAGTGAGGAATACGCCACCTGAGATCTGCTCCTCTTGAAGGCGAACTTTATTCCGCACGGGAAAACTTTCGTGTAAATCATACCGCAAAATTAGATATATTTTTCGTACATTTGTAAGTTATGGGACAATTCATCGTATCGGCCAGAAAATACAGGCCCAACAGCTTCGAAACTCTTCTTGGGCAGGACAATATCGCCCGCACACTGAAGAACGCAATTCTCCGTGACCAGCTTGCGCACGCATATCTGTTCTGCGGCCCGCGCGGAGTAGGCAAGACCAGCGCTGCGCGCGTATTCGCCAAAATCATCAACTGCTCCAATCCCGGTCCGGACATGGAGCCTTGCGGAGAATGTGAATCGTGCCGTTCGTTCGCCGAAGGGCGGTCGTACAGTATACACGAACTCGACGCCGCCTCCAACAACTCCGTAGAGGACATCCGCGCCCTGACAGACAAGGTGATGATACCTCCTCAAGTGGGCAGATACAGCGTATATATCATCGATGAGGTCCATATGCTTTCGCAGGCCGCCTTCAACGCATTCCTCAAGACGCTTGAAGAGCCGCCCAAACACGCCATCTTCATTCTCGCCACAACGGAAAAACACAAGATTCTCCCGACAATCCTGTCCCGTTGCCAGACCTACGACTTCAACCGCATTTCCATCGAAGATATGGTGCGGCAGATGAAGGCCATCGCACAGAAGGAAGACATAACCATCAGCGAAGATGCGATGCACATCATCGCACAGAAAGCCGACGGTGCAATGCGCGATGCCCTCACCCTCTTCGACCAGACCGTAGCGTTCTGCGGCAAGGAGATAACATACGAACAGGTTATTGCGAACCTCAACGTCCTTGACTACGAATACTATTTCAGTCTGACTGAAAATTTTCTTGCCGGAGACTATGCAAAGGCCCTTGTCACCTTCGATGCCATACTCTCCAAAGGATTCAACGCCCTCGGCTTCATAGCAGGCCTCAGTTCTCACTTCAGAGACCTTCTGGTATGCAAGAACGGCGCCTCCGAGAACCTTCTGCTTCTGGCCCCGACGGTTGCGGCCCGCTATCGCACCTTCTCGCAGCAATGCACGGTGCAGTTTCTCTTCGAAGCGCTGGGCATCACATCCGCCTGCGAGGCCGGATACAAGCAAAGCGGCAATCCGAGGCTTCTGATAGAGTTCGCCCTGATGAAACTGTGCAATCTGAGCGGAGCGCTCTCCAAGGGTATTGATCGCGGGGCTGCTCCAGTGGCAGCCGCAACACCGGCAACACCGGCAACACCGGCAACACCCGCAGCACCGGCATCTCAGAAACGGAGCAATTCCGGACTTTCCCTGATGGAAGTTCTCTCCGAGGCCGAAAAAGAGGATGAGCCGGTTCACTCCGGGCAGAAGACAGAAGCCTCCGCCGGAATGTCACTGCAGGATGCGTGGAACGAACTGGCTTCGTTGCAGACCAAACCGAACCTTGCATCCGCCCTGTCCCACGCTACGCCGAGAAAAGAAGGCAACGAGATTCATTTCGTTGTCGGCAATGCCGCCCAGAAGGAGTGGATAGACCGCAACTGCCGCGCCCGCTTCGAATCGTTCCTTCAGCATAAGACTGCCGATCCGGCAATCCGTCTCATCGTTGACATAGCTGAAGCGCAGACTGTGGACTCATCTATGTATATGCCCTCGGACAAAGTGAAACATCTTCAGGAGACCTCCTCTGATTTCCGTGACCTTCAGAAGGATTTCTCCCTTGAAACATCATAAAACAAAGCCAAATGAAACTTTTCTGCACGAATCTTGTCAAAAAATACGGCAAACGCACTGTCGTGAAGGACGTCTCAATTGAAGTCGAGCAGGGTGAAATCGTAGGTCTGCTCGGTCCCAACGGAGCCGGCAAAACTACAAGTTTCTATATGATAACCGGCCTCATCAAGCCCAACAGCGGCCGCATCTTTCTCGATGAAGAGGAAATCACGGACCTGCCTATGTACAGAAGAGCCCAGAAAGGCGTAGGTTATCTTGCCCAGGAGGCTTCTGTTTTCAGGAACATGAGTGTGGAGGACAACATAATGTCCGTGATGGAGATGGCGGATTTTTCAAAAGTGAGATGCGAACAGCAGCTCGAATCGCTTATATCGGAGTTCGGCCTGCAGAAAGTCCGCAAGAGTCTCGGAGTGCAACTTTCCGGAGGGGAGAGGCGCCGCTGCGAGATTGCGCGGGCACTTGCCATCAATCCGAAATTCATTCTTCTGGACGAACCTTTCGCCGGTGTCGACCCGATTGCGGTGGAGGATATCCAGCATATTATAGCAAAACTCAAATACCGTAACATCGGCATCATCATCACCGACCACAACGTACACGAAACCCTTGCCATTACGGACAGGGCCTACCTGCTCTACGAAGGCAGCATCCTCGAAAGCGGCACGGCAGAGCAACTTGCCGCCAATCCGGAAGTGCGCAAGAAATATCTCGGCCAGAATTTCGAATTGCGCAAAGCAGTGCTCCACGACAGAGTCGGGGACTGACATTATTCATTGAAAAAATATCGAGCAATCATATGAAAAAAAAGAAAGACAAAAACTATCCGTGGGAATTCTCCATAGTAGGAGGAGTTGTACGCGTTGCGATACGCAACGGAGAAGACATCGCCCACCTGCCCGAACTCGACCAGAAACTCTGGACTGTACTGAGTTGTCCTACAAGCGGCTTCGAATTTGACGAAACCACTCTCAATCTGATGGATGCCAATCAGGACGGCAAGATTCACGTCAATGACGTAACCGCTGCCGCCACCTGGCTCACAAAAGTCCTCAGGAAGCCAAACGACCTGCTCAAAGGTGAAAGTTCGATTCACCTCAGCGGCTTTGCGGACACTCCTGAAGGCCAAGAGGTATTAAACGCCTGCAGAGCCGTCCTCGCAAAGACGGGGGAATCCGACAAAGAGGTGATATGTCTGGAAGACGCAGCGAAAGCCCTCGGTATTCTGGCCAAAGAAAGCGCGGCAATCCGTCAGGCGGAAGAGAAAGTGCTGCCGTACGGAGAAGACACGCAGGCTGCTCTCGTTGCAGTAAATACCCTGAAAGCCAAGATAGACGATTATTTCCTAAGGTGCAGGCTCGCCGCTTTCGATGCTGAAAGCACTGCCACTCTTGACGTCAGCACGAAACGCATCGAGGCCATAAGCGAAAGGAATCTTCCGGACTGTATGGATGAAATCGCCGCCTATCCTCTCTTCCGCATAAACGGAAGCAGCACTATGCCTCTGGGCAGAGGCGTGAATCCGGCTTGGAGGGACGCATTCAATTCACTGAAGAGTCTAGTATTCGACAAAGATTTTCCTGAAGCCGATTCGATAAGCGAAACTGACTGGAACAACATTCAGAGCAAATTTGCGGAATATCTCAAATGGAAGGAGACCGTTGAGAAGGAAACCGCCGAATTCCTTGAGAGCCAGAAAGTCGAAGCGGATACATTCACCCTTGCGGACAAGTTCCTCCACCTCTACCGGGATTTCTATAAGTTCCTAAACAACTTTGTAACCTTGAAGGACTTCTACTCCAGAGACCCTCAGAACCTCGCCGTGTTCCAGGCCGGCAAGCTCTTCATAGACCAGCGCTGCCTTGAACTCTGCATCAGAGTTTCCGATATGGGCAAACAGATTGCGGTAGCCTCGAAGAGCAATATGTTCATTCTCTACTGCGACTGCGTCTCCAAGCAGGGCGGCAGGATGACGATTGCCGCTGCTGTAACCGACAGCGAGGTCAGCAATCTTCACGAAGGCCAGAATGCAATCTTCTACGACCGCAACGGCCTGGACTGGGATGCGACAGTAATCAAGATTGTGGAAAATCCGGTAAGTGTGCCGCAGTCCTTCTGGAGGCCATATCGCAAATTTGCAAAATGGTGTTCGGAAAAGTTAAACAGCAAAGTAGCTGCCAAGGATGACGCCCTTCTGAATATGGCTGGCGAAGTTGAAGCGGATCCGGCCAAGGCAGCTCCGCAGGCATTCGACATTGCCAAGTTCGCCGGCATCTTCGCAGCCATCGGCATGGCCTTGGGCTTCATTCTGGATGCCCTGGTAGGAGTTATGGACAGTCTTGCAAAAATGCCGTGGTACGGAGTTATCCTCGTCTTCGCAGCCCTGATTCTCGTAATCTCGGCACCTTCGATGATTCTGACCTGGATAAAACTCCGCAAACGCTCACTGTCCCCTATCCTCAACGCAAACGGATGGGCCATCAACTCCAGGATTCTTGTCAATTCAAGATTCGGTATGACACTGACCAGCATAGCCAAACGCCCGAAAGTGGTGATCGGCAAAGACCCTTATTCAGAAGAGCCACCGCTTTGGAAGAAGATTCTTGGTTGGTTCATCTTCATTGCAGTTGTTGCCGGAATCGCTTTCGGCATCCTCTATCACCACGACAAACTGCATTTTTTAGGCATCGAAAATCCGAAAGTCACAGCAGTCTGCTCTGAAGCTCCCGCCGAATAGCGAATAGATAGCAAAACAGTTTGATTCTTAAGCCTATACAATAAAAAATGAAAAGATTTTTTCTCCTGGCGTTTTCGGTCGTGTTACTCTCCGGCGCCGTATCATGCAAAGGGTATAAATATGAAACTGTCGAAGGAGACCCTCTCGGAACAAAAATCTACACCCTCGACAACGGACTCAAGGTCTTTATGTCCGTAAACAAGGAGCAACCGCGTATCCAGACCTATATTGCAGTCAAGGTGGGCGGCAAGAACGACCCGAGTGAAACCACCGGCCTCGCCCACTATTTCGAGCATCTGATGTTCAAGGGCACTCAGAACTTCGGTACTTCCGACTATGCGGCCGAAAAGCCTATGCTTGACGAAATCGAGCAGTTGTTCGAAGTTTACCGCGCCACCGCGGATGAGGCTGAGCGCGCAGAAATTTACCGCCGTATAGACTCCATCAGCTATGAAGCATCGAAGATTGCCATCCCCAACGAGTATGACAAACTTATGGCCGTCATCGGAGCCAACGGTACCAATGCCTGGACATCGAAGGATGAAACCGTATATACGGAAGATATCCCTTCAAACCAGATTGACAACTGGGCACGCATCCAGGCCGACAGATTCCGCAACATTGTCATCCGCGGATTCCACACCGAACTGGAGACAATCTATGAGGAGAAGAATATGTCCCTCACCCGGGACACCCGCAAAATCTGGGAAGCGCTGGACAATGCTCTCTATCCGAATCATCCTTACGGCCGGCAAACCGTTCTCGGAACCCAGGAGCACCTCAAGAACCCTTCCATTACGAATGTGAAGAAATATCACGACAATTTCTATGTCCCTAACAATATCGCCATCTGTATGTCCGGTGATTTCGATCCGGATGAAGCTGTGGCTGCCATAGAGAAATATTTCGGAGACTGGGAGCCTAACCCGTCCGTTCCCGAACTCGAATACAAGCCGGAAGAACCTATCACCTCTCCGATTGAGCGTGAGGTATTCGGCCTTGAAGCTGAAACTCTCGTGATGGGATGGAGACTTCCCGCTTCGGGCGACCTTCAGACTTCGGCCGTGGCACAGATTGCAGGCGGCATCCTGTCCAACGGACAGGCCGGACTGATCGATCTCGACGTGATTCAGCAGCAGAAAGCACTTTTCCTCGGTGGCGGTTTCAGCGGACAGCCTGATTACAGCCAATTCTATGTATTCGGACGCCCTAAAGAAGGCCAGAGCCTTGAGCAGTTGCGGGACATAGCACTTGAAGAGATTGCCAGGCTGCGCAACGGCGAATTCGATGAGGAACTCGTCAGCGCCACCGCAAACAATATGAAGCTTGACGTCATGCGTCAGTTCGAGACCAACGGAGGCCGTGCTGTTATGTATGTCAACGCCTTCATAGAAGGCACTCCGTGGGCTGACTACGCGAAAACCCTCGACCGCTTTGCGGCTGTCACCAAGGAAGACGTCGTGAAGTTCGCTCAACAGTACCTCAAGGAAGACAACTTTGCAGTCATATACAAGCGCAAGGGGGAAGACACCTCCGTGCGCAAGATCTCCGCACCGAAAATCACACCTATCGTGACAAACCGCGACAAGCAGAGTGCGTTCCTCACGCAGGTGCAGGGAACCGCCGTCAAACCAATCGAGCCGGTATTCGTCGATTTCAACAAGGATATCGCCCGCTTCAAGCTTTGTGACGGCATTAATGTGCTCTACAGACAAAACACGATAAACGACATATTCACAGTCAAGTTCGTGTTCAATACCGGACTGGTTGACAATCCTGCACTGGGGCAGGCTCTTTCTTATATCGATTATCTGGGTACCGACACTTTGAGCGCAATTGACTTTGCAAGGAAGATGTATTCTCTTGCCTGCTACTGCTCGGCATACGCTTCGGCAAACCAGACCACAATCACGGTGGGAGGCCTTTCAGAAAATATGCAGGAAGCTGTCAGTCTGGTCGAGAACCGTCTTCTCAACGCTGTTGCAGATGAAACCATTCTCGCCAATCTCAAGAATGACGTCCTCAAGAGCCGCATCGATGCAAAGGCACAGCAGGGTTCCTGCTTTGCCGCTCTTCGCACCTATGTGCAGAAAGGCAGCGACTATGTAAAGGCTACTACGCTCGACAACAATGCAGTACAGGCTCTCCGCTCAGAAGATCTTCTCTCCTGCGCAAAAGATCTCTTCACAAAAAGCCACGAAGTGCTTTACTATGGTCCGGACAGCCGCAATGATGTGCAGACCGCTCTAATGAACTCGCACACCATCAGAGAAGATCTGACTCCTCTCGAGGAAAAATTCTGGCCTGCAGCCCAGACTCCTTCCAACTGCGTGACACTTGCCCAATATGATGCCAAGCAGATCTATTTCTACCAATATTCAAACCGCGGTGAAAAGTTCGTTCCTGAAGACAATCCTCAGATTACGCTCTACAACGAATACTTCGGAGGCGGTATGAACACCATCGTGTTCCAGGAGATGAGAGAAGCCAGAGGTCTGGCCTACTCGGCTTCGGCATATCTCAGTGAGCCATCTTTCACCGATGACACCTACAGCTTCTACGCCTTCATCGCAACCCAGAACGACAAGATGAGAACAGCTATCGAGGCTTTCGATGAAATCATCAATGACATGCCTGAGTCGGAAGCCGCGTTCTCGGTGGCCAAAGATGCCCTGGATTCCAGACTCCGCACCGAAAGGGTTACCGGAATGGACATCATCTACGAATATATCGACTGCCGCAGACTCGGCCTGAAGGAGCCTCTTGCAAAGAAAATCTTTGAAGCTCTCCCGGGCCTCACTCTCAAAGACGTCAAGGCAACCCAGGAAAAATGGGTCAAGAATCGTTCATACAACTATATGATTCTCGGTGACATCAAAGATCTTGACGTGAACTACCTCAAGACCCTCGGTCCTGTCGGAACCGTCTCCCTCGAAGAGATTTTCGGATATTGATTTTTCGGGTGAAAAATAAAAGTTGCGCGCTTGCCGGTTTCTGAGCAAGCGCGCATTTTTTCTGTCAGGCGAAACAGCGGCTCGAAGAATAATGTATTTTGCCACGTGCCTGATGCACAAAAAATAAATTTGGAGTATTGAAAAAATATTATTTACCTTTGCAGTGTATTAATAAACTAATACACTATTACAAGCTTGAATATTATTCACAAATTATAATGATACGTATAGACAACCTCAGTTTCAGTTATGGAAAAATACCTGTACTGGAACACATTACAATGAAGCTTGAAGAGGGGCGCATCTATGGGCTGCTCGGCGAGAACGGTGTGGGAAAGACCACTCTACTGACTCTGCTGTGCGGCTTGAAGGAGCCTGACGAAGGCTCTATTACCGTTCCGGGTGCTGACGGCAACACTCTCTTCAACCCGTATTCCCGAAGAATGAAGCTCCTGCAGGACCAATACTATCTTCCTGACGATGTTTTCGGTTACAATATGACGGCGCGCAGATATGCCGGCCTGACCGGCATATTCTGGCCGCACTTCAGTATGGAGAACTTCCTCTCCATAATGGCAGAACTCGAAAACGACCCTGACAAAAAGATGAACAGAATGTCAGCAGGTCAGCTCAAAAAAGTTTATATCTCATTCGCCCTTGCCACCGGAGCGCGCTACCTTTATATGGACGAACCGACCAACGGCCTCGACATCCCTTCCAAGGCGCAATTCCGCAAGACGCTTCTCAAATATACAGGCGATGGCACGACTGTCGTCATCTCCACCCATCAGGTACGCGACCTCGAGAACGTCATTGACCCTATCATCATTCTGGACCGGAGGGACGTTCTTCTTGCGGCATCTCTGGAAGAGATATCGCTCAAACTTCATTTCGACTACGGTACAACCCTCCGCGAAGACGCTCTCTACCGCGAACAGCTTCCGGGCAACTTCATACAGGTATGTCCCAAAGACAAAAACGATGCGCCTGACGAAGGCAAAGTCAACCTCGAAGCGCTCTTCAACGCAGTGCGCCTGCACAAAGATTATATAAAGGATATTTTCAAAAAGCAAGGAGGACAGGAAAATGAGTGACACTACCAGATGCGGCATCTTCTACCGCTACTTTTCGTACGATTTGAGACGTGCCTGGTACAATTGCGGCCTGAGTGCCGTATGCGTAGGGGCACTTCCTCTCATATTCTATCTTTTCAGCCTGCTCTTCTACGTCTTGGGGCTGAACTCTTCACCCACTGACAGCACCGCCACGGCAGCTCTAATACCTGTTGCATACATCATTTATGTACTCGTATTCCCTGCCAAACTATATGGAGAAATCACCGTCCGCCGCACAGGCGGCAATTTCCTGATGCTGCCGGCCTCCATCGGCGTCAAATTCGCGTCAATGCTGCTGATTCTTCTGCTTGTTGTGCCTCTGGTCATAGCAATCATATTTTCTGCCTGCGACCTTCTGCTCAGCATCATTCCGTCATACGGCCCGAATCTGATGGCAAGAGCATCTGACGACTTATCCGGGCTACTGGGGAGCGGCTTTTCCATGCGCCTTCTGGCCTCCACAACCATCGAACAGTTCTTCAACTGCGTATTGTTCTTCACTCTGGGCGCCATAATATTCAAAAGGAAGAAGACAGGCAAGACGATTCTCAGCTACATCGCCTTCGTAATGATTCTCGTCATCATTGTACTGCTCATCGCAAATGCTATATCGGCCAATGTCGAATTTGAGACGGACCTGAAGAATGATCTGTCTGATTATCTGAAAGAATGGCACTTCGAACTGTTCTGCAACACCGTCAACATAGCATTCGGCGTCCTTCTGGGACTTCTTGTCCACCGCAGAATCAAAAAAATCGAACTCTGACAGTATGGAATTCGACAGCAACAAACCGATATATATACAGCTGGCCGACTGCATCTGTGAAAAGATTCTGAGCGGAGAACTTTCGCCGGATGAGCGCATTCTGTCCGTCAGGGAGTATGGCGCCTCGATAGGAATCAATCCCAACACGGTTGCCCGCGCCTACGAACGTCTCACCGACACCGGCATCATCTACAACAGGCGCGGCATCGGCTATTTCGTCTCACCGGACGCCAGAAAGGTGGTGATGGGCGTGGAGAGGGAACGATTTTTGAAAAGTGAATTACCGGCCATACTGAGGCGCATCGAACTTCTCGGACTGGACATAAACGAAATTCTGAAGCAATAAAAAGATATGCTCATTCAACTGAAAGGCATAAACAAAACCTACGACAACGGGCAGCCGCTCCATGTCCTGAAAGGCATAGACCTGGACATAGACCGGGGCGAATTCGCATCGATTATGGGCGCCTCCGGAAGCGGCAAATCGACTCTGCTCAACATACTGGGCATCCTTGACAATTACGACTCTGGCGAATATCGGCTGAACGGCCGCCTGATTCATGGACTGAGCGAAAGAGAGGCCGCCGACTACCGCAACCGCACCATCGGTTTCATTTTCCAGAGTTTCAATCTGATTTCTTTCAAGACTGCTGTGGAAAACGTGGAACTGCCTCTCTTTTACCAGGGAGTGGCGCGCAGAAAACGTCACGAAATGGCAATGGAGTATCTTGACAAGATGGGACTTGCCGATTGGGCAGGCCACTATCCCAACGAAATGTCCGGAGGCCAGCGGCAGCGCGTGGCCATCGCCCGGGCGCTCATCACCAGGCCTCAGCTGATTCTTGCGGACGAGCCTACGGGAGCCCTCGACTCAAAGACTTCCGAAGAGGTGATGGCGCTGCTCAAGGAACTCAACCGCAGCGAAGGGGTGACAATGATAATCGTCACACACGACCCGCACGTAAATGAACAGACAGACAGGAGCATACACATCAAAGACGGTCTGATAGTCAACGGATAAGGCGATGAACGATCTATTCAGGGAAATATGGGAAAGCGTCAGGCGGAACAAACTCCGCACTGCGTTGACCGGTCTGGCGGTCTCCTGGGGTATTTTTATGCTCATAGTGCTGCTCGGGGCGGGCAACGGCCTTATCAATGCCTTCATGTTCGGCTCCGAAGACATTGCAACCAACACAATGATGGTTGGAGGAGGCCGCACCAGCAAGCCGTACGGCGGTTACCGGCAGAACAGATTCATCAGATTGAAAAGCGGAGATATTGACATTCTCCGCAGCGGAACCTTCGCCGACAAGATAGACAGAATCTCCACCGGCATCTCCAAAGGGGGCTACACCCTTTCCTACGGCAGACGCCATATGAACGACGTCTCCCTCCACGCCACAATGCCGGGCGACCTGGAGATGAACCGCATAAAGATGGAAGAGGGCCGTTTCATAAACGAAGCCGACATACGCCACTGCAGAAAGGTCATAATACTTCCCCACCTTATTGCCGGAAACTTCCTGAAAGGGGGCAAAGACTATGAAAAACTCATCGGAGAGCAGGTGAATATCGGGAATATGTCCTTCAAGGTCATAGGGATAAGGCACGGTTTCGAGAACCAGAACGACAAAGAGCTCTACGTCCCCTATTCCACCGTCAAGAAGATATTCGGTCTGGGCGACGAAGTGGATCAGATAACCTTCTCCTTCCACGGTCTTGAGACGGAAAGGGAGAACGAAGAGTTCGAGGCCCAACTTACAACCGCCCTGAACAATGCCCACGGTGCAGCTCCCGACGACAAAAGCGCCATCTGGATATGGAACCGCTTCACACAGAATATGCAGATGGAAAAAGCCGCAGGCATGATACGCATGGCTCTCTGGATAATAGGTCTCTTCACGCTCATCAGCGGTATTGTGGGTGTATCCAACATTATGCTGATAACAGTGAAGGAGCGCACTCACGAATTCGGCATCCGTAAAGCCATCGGCGCAAAGCCCTGGGACATAACAAAACTCATAATGACCGAAAGCGTGGCCATCACAGCCCTGTTCGGCTATATCGGAATGATACTGGGGCTTGTGGCCTGCGAAATTCTGGACGCGACAGTCGGACAATCCGAAATGGAGATTTTCGGTGAGAGCATACAACTGCTCAAGGATCCTACCGTAGGGGTCGGAGTGGCCGTGGGTGCCACCGTGGTACTCATTGTCGCCGGCACGGCCGCAGGCCTCATACCCGCCCGCAAGGCATCCAAAGTCAAACCTGTTGAAGCTCTGTCCGCAAACTGATATGAAAAATTTCAGATTCGACATAGATACCTTCCGCGAGATAGGCGACTCTCTGCTGAGGAACCGCCGCAGGACCATTCTCACGGGATTCGGCATTTTCTGGGGCCTGTTTATGCTTCTGTTCCTCGCGGGCGGAGGCGCCGGACTCAAGGAGATGCTTTCCAGCAACTTCGAAGGCTTCGCCTCCAACACGGTCGTCATCTGGTCAGACAACACATCCCTTCCCTACAAGGGGCTTCAGGAGGGCAGATCCTGGAATCTGAAAACCTCAGACATCGACCGTCTCGGCCTTATGCTGCCGGAGGCGGACTATATATGTCCTCTCTGCACACTGTGGGGAAAAAATGCAGAATATGATGGAAGAACGTCAAATGTCTCAATAAAAGGCATATCGGCGGAGTATCAGTTCATCGAGAGTCCTCGGCTCAAATACGGGCGTTATCTGAGCCAAACCGATGTCCGTCAGGGAAGAAAGGTATGCGTCATCGGCAAAAGAGTGTTCAAGGAGCTGTTTCCCGACGGCGGGAATCCCTGCGGCAAATATATCAATATCCAGAACATTAAATATCAGGTGATTGGAGTGGATTTCTCTTCCGGCAATCTAAACATCAACGGAGATGCTTCTTCGTCGGTTATGACTCCCTATACAACCGTACAGCGGGTTTACAACTGGGGAGATATCGTGGGGCTGATTGCCATCACTCTCAAGGACGGTGTCAGAGTGCAGTCCGTGGAGCAGAAAATACGCTCGGTGACAGCCCGCTCACACTCTATCAATCCGCAGGACAACCAGGCTCTTATGGTGCTCAACACCGAACAGCTTTTCTCGATTATGGACAACCTGTTCAGAGGACTCAACTTCCTGATCTGGCTTGTCGGCATCGGTACACTGCTCGCCGGAGCAATAGGTGTCAGCAACATTATGATGGTGACCGTACGCGAGCGTACGACAGAGATCGGCATCCGCCGCGCGATAGGCGCAACTCCCCTGCAGATTCTCTCGCAGATTATGATGGAAAGCGTTTCGCTTACGCTGGTTGCCGGCTGTGCAGGCATAGTGTTCTCTGTGCTGCTGCTGAACCTGCTTGAGATTGTCACAAATCATCAGGCCACATTCCAGATATCATTCCAGACCGCAGTCATAGCGGCGCTTATGCTTGCCCTCGTGGGAGTGGCCGCAGGCCTCGCTCCGGCAATGAGAGCTATGAAAATAAAGCCTGTGGACGCAATGAGAGACGAATAGAAAACAATAAAAAAACAAATATGAGATGAAACGTATTTTCAAGTACATTCTTTTCGCGCTGATCGCGATAATCTTCATCGGGACATTCGTGTTCCTCTTCGTGAAGTCAAAGCCTGAAGAGATCCTCTATCAGGAACTCTCCGCAAGCCTTGCCGACATAAGCCGCACAGCAGTGGTGACAGGCAAGATAGAACCGCGGAATGAGGTCAACATCAAGCCTCAGATAAACGGCATCATCGCCGAACTCTACAAGGAGGCGGGAGAACCGGTGAAACAGAACGAGGTGATTGCAAAACTCAAGGTCATCCCCGATATGAACTCCCTGAGCGCTGCACAGAGCCGTGTCCGTCTTGCTCAAATCAACATGAAGCAGGCTCAGACAATTTTCGACAGAGAGAAGGCTCTATACGGCAAGAATCTGGTGAGCGCGGAGGAGTATGACAAGGTGCGCCAGGCTCTCGATCAGGCCAAGGAGGAACTTTCCGCTGCTGAAGATGCTCTGGAAATCATCCGCGACGGCGTTTCTTCAAAGAATGCCACATCCAGTTCCACCCTTGTGCGCTCTACGGTGGACGGCCTCATACTCGACATCCCTGTCAAAGTGGGCAACTCCGTGATTCAGGCCAATACTATGAACGACGGTACCACCGTCGCCACCATTGCAGATATGAACGACCTTGTCTTCAACGGAAAGGTAGATGAAACTGAAGTCGGTACACTTGTCGAGGGGATGCCTGTCATCATCTCCATCGGAGCCATAGCAGGCTGTACGATGGAGGCGACACTGGAGTACATTTCGCCGAAGGCGGTGGAAAACAACGGAGCCAACCAGTTTGCAATCAAGGCGGCCATTAAGGCGGATCCTTCGTCGAAAATCCGCTCCGGCTACAGTGCCAACGCCACGATAGTCCTCCAGAGTGTATCTCAAGTCATATCTGTGCCTGAAAGTGCTCTGGAGTTCTCCGGCGACTCAACATTCGTGTATGTCAAAAACGTTACCGGTGAGTATGAGCGGACACAGGTGGAAACAGGTTTGAGCGACGGGCTGAAGATTGAAATCAAGAGCGGTCTGGCCGAAGGCGCCACTGTCCGCGGCAACCGGATTATTGAAGAAAAGTGATGAAAAAGACAGTTTTAACGGCTCTTCTGGCCACTGCGGCACTGCTGCCTGCAGCCGCACAAAAGCAATGGACTCTCGGCGAATGCATTGATTATGCCGTAGAAAACAATATCAGCATAAAGCAAAGCGTTCTGGAAGTCAGACAGAGAGAGGTGGATCTTGAAAACGCCCGCGGCAGCAGACTGCCTGTCGTTTCCGCCTCCGGTTCGGAGAATTTCTCTTTCGGACGAGGCCTGACCTCCGAAAACACCTATGTCAATACCAACACCACCAGCACGTCCCTCTCCCTCGGACTTTCCATGCCACTGTTCAGGGGGCTGAAGCTCAGCAATACGGTAGAGGCCCGCAAGCTCAACCTCGAAGCGGCGGAAGCCAATCTGGAAAAGATGAAGGACGATATCCGTCTGGCTGTGGCAAAAGCCTATGTGACGATTCTTTACAACACCGAGATTGCGGAAGTTGCCGCATCGCAGGTCAGAATCGACTCCCTTCAGGTGTACCGTCTGGAGACTATGGCAAATGTGGGAAAGGCTTCAGCCGCCGAAGTTGCACAGCAGAAAGCATCTCTCGCCCAGAGCAGGCTCGCTGCGGTGCAGGCTGCCAACAATCTTTCGCTCTCTGTGCTTGACCTTGTCCAACTGCTGGAACTTCCCTCCCCAAAAGGCTTTACGGTAGCAAAGCTGGATGCTGACGATATATTGTCCCCCCTGAAGGATCCCGAGGCAATCTACAGCGAAGCTATTATGATCAAGCCTGCCGTCAAAGCGGAAAAGACTCTTCTGGATATGGCTCAGCGCAACATCAGGATTGCCAGAGCCGACTTCTTCCCTTCCCTTTCTCTGTCAGGCGGCATCGGCAGCAACTACTACACCAGCAACGGCAGGGAGTCGGCGCGATTCTTCGAACAGCTCGGCACCAACTTCAGTCAGTACGTAGGGCTGTCTCTCAATATTCCGATTTTTTCCGGGCTCTCTGTCAGAAGCGGAGTGAAAAGCGCAAAAATCAGTTACGAGGCGCAAAAGCTCCGACTCGACAACACCTGCAAGCAGCTCTACAAGGAGATTCAGCAGGCATACTACAATGCTCTCGCCTCCGGGAGCAAATATGAAAAAAGTCTCTCGGCGGTGGAAAGCGCTCGCGAGGCATTCACTCTGGTGGAGGCCAAATATGAGGAAGGCAAAGCCGACATCACACAGTTCGATCAGGCCAAGAACAACTATATGAGCGCTTTATCGGACCTTGCGCAGGCCAGATATGAAAACTTTTATATGAGAAAGATTCTCGATTTCTATAGCGGTATTGAAATGAAATCACTATTTTTGTAGAAACAAATTCAATCAAAGCTATGAAGACAAAATATTCAGGTACCAGGACCGAAAAAAATCTGGAAGCTGCTTTTGCAGGTGAGTCACAGGCTCGCAACAAATACACCTATTTTGCATCAAAGGCAAAAAAAGAAGGTTTCGAGCAGATAGCCGCCCTCTTCCTTGAGACAGCCGAGAACGAAAAGGAACACGCCAAACTCTGGTTCAAGGAACTTTCAGGCATCGGCAACACCGCAGAGAACCTCGAAGCAGCCGCAGATGGAGAAAATTTCGAATGGACCGATATGTATGAAGGGTTCGCCAAAACTGCCGAGGAAGAAGGCTTTACAGAGCTCGCAGCGCGTTTCCGCAGCGTTGCCGCCATCGAAAAGAGGCACGAAGAGCGCTACCGCGCCCTTCTGAAGAACGTCAAGACAGCTCAGGTCTTTGAAAAATCGGAAGTGAAAGTTTGGGAATGCCGCAACTGCGGACATATTGCAGTAGGCACAAAGGCTCCTGAAGAGTGCCCGGTATGCGCTCATCCGCAAGCTTACTTCGAAGTTCACAAAGAGAACTTTTAAACCAAAAAAACCATATAGTCTCATGTTCAATACCCAACGCGGCCTTTTGAAGTACATACTTCTGAGCCTCATCACTTTCGGGATTTACTCCCTGGTTGTGATGTCCCACATTTCCGAGGAAATCAATATGGAAGCCTCCCCTCGTGACGGGAAGCACACAATGCATTTCCTTCTAATCTACTTCATTTTCTCCTGGCTGACTTTGGGTATTGCCCCTTTGGTCTGGTATCATCGCCTCAGCAACAGGATCGGAGAGGAACTCACTGCAAGAAACATCGATTTCAACTTCGGAGCATCTGACTTCTGGCTCTGGAACATTCTAGGAAGTCTTATCATCGTGGGTCCGTTCATCTACCTGCACCGTCTGCTCAAATCAATGAACCTCATCAATATGGATTATATCAAGGCCAGATGAGCAAAAGGTGTCCGGCGAACCTATGCGACTGGTAATACAAAGAGTAAAAGAAGCGTCCGTAACCATCAGCGGCAGTAAGATCAGCTCTATCGGGCAAGGTCTTTTCATTCTTGTCGGTGTGGAGAAGGGCGACAGCGAAGAAGATGCATCCTGGCTGGCTGCCAAAGCGGCCGGAATGCGTATTTTTGACGACAGCGAAGGTGTGATGAACCGTAGCGTAGTGGACATTGACGGGCAACTGCTTGTCGTCTCCCAGTTCACTCTGGCCGCCTCCACAAGAAAAGGCAACCGGCCGTCGTACATACGGGCGGCAGGTCACGATCTTGCTATCCCCCTTTATGAAAAATTCTGCCAATTGCTTTCAGAGGCAGCCCTCCGTCCCGTGCAGAAAGGCGTGTTCGGAGCGGAAATGCAGTGTGCTCTGGTCAACGACGGTCCGGTGACAATCATAATCGATTCACGACTCAGAGAATAGCGCCTTCCGGCATCTGTATTCTCGGGGACGCCTATGGCCGGAAATTCTCAGGCTCAATTCAGATAAACTACTACATACCAGTCCATTGCTGCGGAAACGGCAAGTTTCATCAATGTTCCGCAGACAAAACCAAGAAATGTGCCTATTGTGGCTTTGAGCGATTCCTTTGCGCCAGAATTCTCGAAAGCGAACTCGCCCACGAAAGCTCCTATGAGACTGCCGAGAATCATTCCGACAGGCGTGAAGAAAATGCCGAGAATCATTCCGATCAGAGCTCCGCGCGATGCCGCCTTGTGTCCTCCTGCAACTTTTGTCATATACGAAGGAACGATATAGTCCATAATGGTTATGACAATTGTTATTGCCAGCCATATCAGCAGGGAGGTCAATGTCATTGGCTCGCCTGAGGCATTGGTGCCATTGCAGAAGAAAACGCACAGCATCGCAATCCAGCTCAAAGGAGGGCCCGGCAGAACCGGCATAACACTGCCGACAATCCCGGCTACGGCCAGAGCCACGGCAATGATTTGAAGTGTCAGCATATTGATATATTCATCAGTCCTTCACAAATATAATTGAAAATCCTGATACTTTTGCTACCTTTACTATAATTTAATAATTGAAGAAAATCTATGATGACAATCCGCAAACTGCTTGCTGCCGCAGCAGCGATTCTTCCGTGCATCAGCGCTGCAGCCGACAACCTGACCCTCAGGGCCTGGGGAGAAGACTCCATACTCTGGTATGACGAACAGACAGAAGTATATTACCTCTCCGACACACCATATTCCGCAAAAAAGGAAATTTTCACGTTCATCAAGCAGGACGGCTGGGAGTCCAGATACTACACTACTTTCCTGATGCCTTCAGGAGACGTTCTTTTCGTATTTGACACGCAGTTTGAAGGAGGCACCTACACCGAACAGCAGATAGCGGCTCCCTACAGCGTGGAGATTGACAACATCCATCGCCGCAATCCGATTGTCGCAGTGGCATCGGAAGGCTACAAACAATATGTCATAGACTTCGGAGACAGGCTCAAGCCTACCGGATGGCTCCAGAACTGCGGCCCGCACTATTCATACAGGTACAATGCCCTGTACTTCGCCGAATACACCAGAGCCAATCTGCGCAGTTGCAACGGTTGGAAGGTGAGCGGAGATTTGCGCAACCCGGACAACTGGCAGATCAAGGCGTCGCGAATGATTGACTTTCCGTATAAGGTCGGGACCAAGCATTTCCATACTGCACAGGAAGACCCTTACACTGGAGCGATGTACTATACTACCGGAGACAGGAATGCTGCAATATATGCCAGCCGCGACGGAGAGAATTTCAGCCAGTTGGACAAGGACGACAGAGCCAAATGGAGAATGCTCAACGCTGTGTTCACCAAGGATTATATGTGGTGGGCGTCTGACGACTGGAGAGCAAACCACCATTTCTGGCGCTGCGCGCGCGGCGCTGACGGCGTCATAGACCCGGAAAAAATAGAGGATCTCTTCCTTTTCCCTGACTTCGGTGACGGAGACAGCAAGGCCACCTACGGCAATATCTACTTCGAAAAGTTCAACGCCATCCTCTTCCTTGACCGCTGGGACGGCGGACTGGAAAAGTTCAACGACCTCCCGGTATATCTCTATGACATTGACGAAGGGAAGATGATACATCTTACCGATGTCCACCGCAACACCGTATGCCCTACAAATATTCCGTGGGGATTCCGCTGCCGGGCAATGGAGATGCACCCGAAGGGCGACAAGGCCGTAATATCCTTCGATTCCCTCCATCCGAACGATATGATGCTTCCGGGCAACGAAAACGCCAGGACCGCTGTACGCAACGTCGTAATCACTCTCCGAAAGAAAGGTCCGGCCGACTACGAACTGACCTTCCAGCCACTATAGGCTTCTGTTTTACACTGACACCCGGCCACGTTTTGGCTGCCTTATCATTCAGAAATATATCCAATTGGATTTGTGTTGGGAGATAGTTACAAAACAAGACTTTGCATACATCAATCATTCTCGTGATGTCTGGTATATAACCTTTGCAATGTGGAGGTAATGACTGCTTTTACTCCGAAATCAACCACTTCCAAACAGGGATTACATATATGGTGCAACCATTCGCAACGAGAGTATCCTCCTCGTCGTGGTCTGTAATTATGTAGGTCTTTGCTGGTTTTGTACCCTTGGTGCCGGCAATTGCCCCACGAATCTCACGCCTGCGTGTTTTTTCGTTTTCTATGCTGTATGCCACTTGATAGACGGACTCAGTCTTATTGCCGTCACATACCACAAAATCAGCCTCGGCCGATCCGTTATTGAAATAATACAAATCCAAGCCATGTCTAGCGCAGCGACGACGGAGTTCCAGATAAACTATGGTCTCCAGGCGGAATCCCAAATTGTTTCCTGAAAAGGCATCCTGACGTTTGTCCATAAAAGAAACATCTATTGCATATGCTTTTTCGTTTCGGATTCTTTCCTTGCTCTTAGTGGAGTATTTGCCCAGCGTGGATATTAGATATGTTTGTGTAAGATATGACAGGTAATTGTTAACTGTATGATCACTCTTGATGGTAAAACTCTTCTGTAGATTTTCCTTAACAATAAATGATGGAGCGGTATCAAGAAGATTTGTTGCCATTTTTTTCAAAGCATCTATATTGCGGACTTTGAAACGCTTCTTGATATCCTGATTGATGATATTATTGAAGAGGGTATCTATGTAGTCTTTCTGATCACTTTCAGACAGCAGTTCCGGAAAACCACCCTGTTTGAGGTAACAGGCAAATTCACCTTGGAGCAGCCCACGATTTTTAGTAGTCAGGCGTTCTGTTTCCACACCCTTGTATTTGCACCAATCTGCAAAAGAAAACGGGAACAACTCTATTTTATGGTGCCTGCCGGTAAGATGTGATGCCAGTTCGCCGCTTAGAAGTTTAGAATTGCTTCCGGTTACTACGACATGCAGTTTCTGGCGGAGAAGCCTGTTCACAAAAAGATGCCATCCGTCGACATTCTGGATTTCGTCAAGGAACAAATAGTCGAACTGTCCGTAGATCTTATAGAGGAGTTCAAGAACCTTGTCAAGATCTTCCGAATTCAGATTCTTCAAGCGGTCATCGTCAAAGTTTGTATAAGCATATTTCACCCCGGCCTTTTCAAGTGCATTGAAGCAGAGCGTGGACTTTCCGCTTCTCCGCACGCCTATGACTACCTGTGCCAATTTACTCTGCAGATTGATTTTGTCTTCTTCCGGTCGGTGAATCAACGTATCTCCTCTCATTCCCTCCAGTTCATCCTGTTGCTCCAGGAGGACTTTCTCAATAATACTTGCATTCATATAACTTTTCTTTTTATAATGCAAATATAGCGAAGATTTTTGTTTAGTGCGACTAAATCTATAGATTGTTGAAATTTTAATGCGAATAATTCGTATAAAATGGTCGAAATTAATGCGAATAATCCTACAAAGTTTATGGGCAATGTTAATTACAATTACAGACGGATGATTTTTTGCTAATCCGGGAGGAAAGATACTGTTTCTCAGGACTTCGCGCTTCGCGCTCATCCCACCGCTCGCTACACTCGCGGTCCCCCCGCTATCAAGCGCGGGTGCTTAGGTC
>JAGHST010000019.1 GCA_018065695.1 Candidatus Cacconaster caballi
TTCTCGCCATCTGCGTCATTTGCTCCGCAAATAACTTGCTGTCTGCGGCTGAGGCTGTCCTTACCGCAATGTCAACCCATTCTGCAAATAATTCATTCGTATGGACAAATGAGATTCTGAAACAATCCCTGGCACCGACCCGGCATCCCCTTTGAAGAGCCCCTGAATCAAGTTCAGGAATGACTTGGTCAATTCCATTTTTTCAATAAATTCACCAAATTCGGGAACTTCCATTATCAAAGGTAATCCATTCGATTTGGATTCCGCGGCGCTCCATCCCGCGGAACCAGGTCATCTGACGCTTGGCGAACTGATGAATGGCGGTGCCCAGGCGAAGCACCATCTCTTCGTAGGTAAGAACGCCTGTCAGATAGAGGGTTACGAATTTGTATTCGAGTCCGTAATAGATAAGGTCATCAGCAGAGAGGCCGCTGTCGAGAAGCGAACGGACCTCTTCTACCAATCCTTCTTTCAATCTCGCTTCCAGACGAGCGTCAATCCGCCTGTTGCGCTCTTCGCGCGAGACGTCAATGCCGATGTATTTAGTTTTTTTCGGCAGGAAGGAAGTGCGGTTGACAGGGTGTGACTCCTCGTAGATGGCAATTTCCAAAGCGCGGATAAGGCGCTGGCGGGTGTCGTAGTCCGTCTTGTTGTGAGGCTTGCGCAGAGCCTCGTAGCGAGCCATCAGCTCTTCTGTCGGCAACTTGCCGAGTTCGGCCCGCAAAGCCTCGTCTGCAGGCACGTCCGGCAGGTAGTAGCCGCAAGTGGCGGCCTCTATGTACAGACCGCTTCCGCCGCATAGGATAGGCCAGCGTCCGCGGGCGACTATGTCTCGGAATGCTTCTTCAAAATCTTTCTGATACTGGTAGATGTTGTATTTCGTGCCGGCATCTGCGATGTCTATCAGGTGGTATGGCACTTCACCGTATTCGGAAAGATCCTTGCCGGTCCCGATGTCCATACCGCGATATACCTGACGCGAGTCGGCGGAGATGATTTCTCCGCCGATGCGTCGGGCTGTCTCTACTGCATAACGGGTCTTGCCGCTTGCCGTAGGGCCCAGAATGCAGATGAGTTCGTAATTATTCAACTACAGTCACAAGATTTCTGTCGCCATATCCGTTGTCCACGCGCGAACTTGCCGGCCAGAATTTGTTCTCGCGAATCCACCCGAGAGGGTATGCGGCCTGTTCACGGCTGTAGGAGTGGTTCCAATTGTCGGAGCAAACCTCTTCGGCAGTGTGCGGCGCCATTTTGACAGGATTGTCCTCCTTGTCGAGTTTGCCTGACTTGATTGCTTCACATTCCGCAACTATGGTCTTGAGTGCTTCCACGAAACGGTCCAGTTCGCCGAGAGGCTCGCTCTCGGTAGGTTCAATCATAAGAGTCTCGTGGACTGGGAAGGAGAGTGTCGGTGCGTGGAATCCGAAGTCCATCAGGCGTTTTGCAACGTCGGTGGCATCTACTCCGTACTCTGCGCGGAAATGCTGGAGGTCTATGATGCATTCGTGTGCTACGCGGCCGGTGGCGCCTGTATAGAGAGTCTTGAGCTCAGGGAGAAGCTTTGCGGACATATAGTTTGCATTGAGGATAGCTACAGCCGAAGCCTTGCGCAGTCCGTCAGGACCGAGCAATTTGATGTAGGCGTGCGTGATAGGGAGAAGAAGCGGACTGCCGTAAGGAGCGGCTCCCACTGCAGTGATGCCCTTGCCGCCGCACTCCTCCACTACAGGATGGCCCGGAAGGTAAGGAGTGAGTTTCTTGGCAGTACAGATAGGGCCGACTCCAGGACCGCCGCCGCCGTGAGGCATTGCGAATGTCTTATGGAGATTGAGGTGGCATACGTCCGCACCTATGATACCCGGATTGGTGAGACCGACCTGGGCGTTCATATTGGCTCCGTCCATATACACGAGGCCTCCGTTGGAGTGGATAATGTCCATAATCTCGCGGATTTTCACCTCGAACACTCCGTGAGTGGAAGGATAGGTTATCATCATACCTGCCAGATTTTCTCCGGCTGCGGCAGCTTTTTCGCGCAGTTCGTCCACATTTATGTTGCCGTGTCCGTCGCAGCTTACAAGAACGATGTCGAAGCCGGCCATAGCCGCTGAAGCCGGGTTGGTGCCGTGGGCGGAAGTCGGGATAATCATAACGTTCCGCTTGTCACCTCCATTGGCGTGCAGATAGTTGCGGATGGTCATAAGACCTGCGTATTCACCTGCGGCGCCGCTGTTAGGTTGGAGTGAGCATCCGTCGAATCCTGTGATGACGGCAAGGTCGTGCTCCAATTCGCGGATTATCTGAAGCGAACCTTCGCACTGGTCTGCGGGAGCGAATGGGTGAACGTTGCCAAGTTCGGCCCAGGAGAGCGGCATCATCTCTACGGCTGCGTTGAGCTTCATCGTGCAGCTTCCCAGAGGAATCATCGAATGGGTCAGTGAAATGTCCTTACGCTCGAGTTTCTTGATATAGCGCATCATCTCGGTCTCGCAGTGGTATGAGTTGAATACTTTCTGAGTGAGAATCGGAGTTTCTCTGGCCATGAACTCAGGTGCATCCGGGACCGTAGGACAGCCTTCCTTGCAGCCGAACACGCAGCCCAGAGCCTTTGCCTCGGCGCAGGATGACAGTTCGTCGAAGCTGATGCGTATGCGACCGTTCTCAGTGTAGAAAAAGTTGAATCCGGCCTCAAGAGCCTTTTTGCGAATCTGCTCCACAGGAGCGCCCACGATCTCGATGGTGTCGAAGAAATTGTCGCAGGAGAGCTTGTAACCGGCTTCTTTCAGTTTGCCGGCGAAAGCGTGGGCATAACCCCGAGCGTTGAGGGCAATCTGTCGGATTCCTTCAGGGCCGTGCCAGATGGCGAACATTCCTGTCATAGTGGCCATCAAAGCGGTGGCTGTGCATATATTGGAAGTGGCTTTCTCCCTTTTGATGTGCTGCTCGCGGGTCTGGAGGGCGAGGCGCACCGCATTCTTGCCGAGGCGGTCAACGGAGATGCCGATGATACGGCCCGGAAGGTTGCGCTTGTAGGTGTCGGAGCAGGCCATGAAACCGGCTACAGGGCCACCGAAGCCCATAGGAAGGCCGAAGCGTTGTGCTGAGCCGCATACTATGTCCGCTCCCCACGCTGCCGGTTCCTTGAGCACTGCGAGCGAGAGAATGTCCACGTATGCCGATACGAGGCATCCTGCCGCATGAGCCTTTGCTGCGAATGCACTGTAGTCGCGGACTTCGCCGTTTGCTGCAGGGAACTGTACGAATGCGCCGTAGCATTTCTCTTCAAATTCGTATGAGGCGAAGTCTCCGGTATGTATTTCAATGCCGAGTCCCCAGGCACGGGTCTTCAGCACTGAAAGGACCTGAGGGAATACGTTGTCATCTACGAAAATCACGTTTTTGCCGGCCTTGACGGCATCGCGGCTGCGGAGTTCGTACATCATTCGCATTGCCTCCGCTGCCGCAGTGGCATCGTCGAGCATTGAACAGTTTGCAAGAGAGAAGCCGGTCAGTGAACTTACCATTGTCTGGAAGTTGATGAGGGCTTCAAGTCGGCCCTGTGAAATTTCCGCCTGATAAGGAGTGTATGACGTGTACCAGGAAGGATTTTCAAAGATATTGCGGGTGATGACCGCAGGGGATGCGGTGCCGTAGAATCCCATTCCGATGAGGGAGCGGAAATTTTTGTTCTTTGCGGCAATTTCCTTGAGACGGACCGTATAGTCGTGTTCCGTGACCGCAGCGTCCAGTTTGAGAGGTTCCTTGAGCAGAATGTCCTGAGGGACTGTCTGACCGATGAGTTCGTCAATTGTGGATACGCCGAGAACCTTGAGCATCTGTTTTTCTTCCTGCTCTCTCGGACCGTTGTGTCTGTCAACAAATTTGAGTGGCATATTGATATATTATTAGGTTTTGTTATTTTTTCCAGTGTGCAAGGTCGAGCCGTATGTAGATGAACAGCATTATGGTGAATGCCATCAGGGACGAGCCTCCGTAGCTCAGCAGCGGCAGCGGTATGCCGATTACCGGCATCAGTCCTATGGTCATGCAGATGTTTATCACCACGTGCATCAGAATGCAGCAGGCTACGCAATAGCCGTATATTCTGGTGAATTTGTCTTTCTGTTTCTCCGCCGAGCCTATGAGTCGGAGTATAAGGGTAAGGTAGAGCGCGAGCACGGCAACGGCCCCCACGAATCCCCACTCTTCACCTATGGTGCAGAAGATGAAGTCCGTGCTCTGTTCCGGCACGAAATCGAAACGAGTCTGTGTCCCGCCGAGATAGCCTTTGCCTGTCAGTCCTCCGGAGCCGATGGCTATCAGCGACTGGTGGACGTTATATCCCACGCCGGAAGGATCTTCGCGGATGCCGAAAAGCACTTCGATGCGCGCCCTCTGGTGGTCTTGAAGCACTTTTTCGAAGATGAAGTCCACCGAGAACACCATCACCACTCCGGCTATGTAGCCCAGCATCAGATTGCGCAGGGATCTTTTTTTCTTGAACAGGAAGATGAAGGTGAAGACAATCGCTGCAGGGACGGTCAGAAATACGAGCCATATCTCGCTCTGGAATCTTCCGGTGATGCCACTTAGAAGATCGAGCGACAGGAGGTCGGGCAAATAGTACAGCAGCGAGATGAGTGCTCCCCCTCCAAGCAGAGTATAGAACGGCCGCCCGTCATAGACGGCGAGCAGGAGCGTCAGTATTCCCATCAGAATCAGGATTGCGGCAAAGGGCGAAAGCACGAGTGTCATTATGAAGAGGAAAGCGGCCATCAGCCCCAGACCTATAAGCCATCCGCTCATACCTTCGCGGTAGAACACCAGCAGAAAGCCTAGATAGACAAGAGCAGAGCCAGTCTCCTTTTCCAGGAGGATGAATGCTATCGGCATCAGTATCAGCGCGAAAGCGAAATACCTGTCTTTCCTCTTACTGAAACTGAAATTGTATTTGCCCATAACGTAGGCAAGCACCATCGACGTGGATATTTTCGAGAACTCCGCCGGCTGGAAGCTGAACGGGCCCAGTGCAAACCACGATTTCGAACCGTTCACCTCCTTGCCCGCGAAGGCCACCGCCACAAGAAGGAAGCATACTGCCAGATAGAATGGCCAGGAGATGGCAGGATATGTCTTTACCGGTATGAACCGGATTATTGTGAATGCCATCGCGAATGATGCGATAATCCATAGCAGGTGCATTCCGTACTTGGCGGTGATGGAGAAGACGGCTTCTTCGTCGGAGGATGAGGATGATGAATAGACATTCATCCAGCCGAAGACCACCAGCAGAAGATAAACTCCTACCAACACCCAATCCAGTTTTCTGTACGGTACGGTTTTCATCTGCTACTTGTTTCTGACTTTCACTTTATAGAGGAGGTCGCTTGTCACTATGCGGTCTTCCAGATATTTCCTTTGAGGGCATATCTCCCTGTTGAGGTATTTTTCCACGAGGAGGGAGGCGATGGGAGCGGCCCAGGTGGCTCCGAATCCGCCGTTTTCCACGTATGCGACCACTGCAATCTTCGGATTGTCCTTCGGGGCGAAGCAGATGAAGACCGAATGGTCATCTCCGTGAGGGTTCTGCGCCGTGCCGGTCTTTCCGCATATTTCGATGCCGGGTATGTTCGCCACTCTGGCTGTTGCGCCCGGACCGCCTGCAACGGCCATTCTCATACCGGTCACTATGTCGTTGAAGTGGGAGGTGTCCACCATAGTGTAGTGGCGCTCCCTGAATCTGCCGTCAATTGGGCTTTCCGGTGTATCTTTCTGAAGATGAGGGATGTAATAGAAGCCTCTGTTGGCTATGGTGGCCGCCAGATTGGCAAGATGCATAGGAGTGCATCCTATCTCACCCTGCCCGATGGAGAGGGATATTATGGAGATGGATTTCCATCTGTCCTTGCCGTGCAGTTTGTCGTAGCGTTCGGCGGTAGGCATTATACCTGCCTGCTCCGAAGGAATGTCGGTGCCCAGTTTGGTGCCGAAGCCGAAACTTTCCGTGTAGGCCTTCCATTTTTCGAACGCCTCGCGTACACTGCCGTATTTCGGATTGTCCAGTATTGAACGGAAAGTGTAGCAGTAGTAGGCATTGCACGACATCATTATGGAGTGGTGCAAATCGAGCGGGCTGGGGTGGATGTGACAGCCCACCTTCAGATTTCCCACTACATAGCCGGCGTGGCAGGGATACTGTGTTTCAGGCTTCAGCACTCCTTCCTGAAGCCCTATCAGACCGTTTACGAGTTTGAAGACCGAGCCCGGAGGCTGAGGCGACATCACTGCGCGATTGAACATAGGCTTGTACGGGTCGGAGACTATTTCGCTGTAGTGCTTGCTGATGTCGGCCAACTGTTCCACGTTGATTCCGGGGCTGGATACCATTGTCAGGATCTCTCCGGTTGAAGGCTCTATGGCGACAAGCGAGCCCACTTTGTGATTCATCAGAAGTTCGCCGTAGGCTTGCAGTTCTGCATCTATTGTGGTTGTGAGGTCCTTTCCCGGAATGGCGGTCTTGTCGTATTCGCCGTCGGAGTAGTGCTCCTTGATTCTGTTGTGGGCGTCGCGCAGGTAGATGGTGTAGCCTTTCTCTCCCTTGAGAAGATTTTCGTAAGCTTCCTCGATTCCCGTCTTGCCTGCATAGTCGCCGCTCCGGTAGTCAGGATGTTTCTTCAGATAGTCTCCGTCCACTTCGGAAATGTATCCCAGCAGATTGCCTCCGGCATTGAAAGGATATGTCCTGGCCGAGCGCGGCACGCCGCTGAATCCCGGGAACAGAAATGACTTCTCGATAAAGGCATTGTACTGCTCGTTGGAGACCTGTTTCTTGAAAGTTATTGTCTGGTAACCGATTTTTCTGCGGAAACGCCTGTATTCCCTGAACTGCTGTTTGACAAGCGAGGTGTCCATATCGAACAGCCTGCAGAATGCCACCGTATCGAACTCCTTGACGTCGATAGGGGTGACCATAATGTCGTAGGATATCTTGTTGCCGACAATGGTATTGCCGTAGCGGTCCAGAATCTGGCCGCGGGCCGGGTAGCGTGTTTCGTACTTGAGGGCGTTGTTCTCAGCCGTTATGCGATATTCCTTGTCGATTATCTGCACCTTGAACAGCCGTATTGCCATCACTGCAAACAGAATGATGATCGAAATGACCAGAACGCTCTTTCTGTCTTGTGATATCGGCATAATCGGAGTCAGTTTTTTCTAAGGAATGAAATGCTCAGTATCGAGGACAGGATAAAGCTGATTGTGGCGCTTGCCAGAAATCTGACAGGAATCAAACCCCAGTTCTGCAGGTCCATACAGTCCAGCAGCACGTATGCCAGTGTGAAGACTGCGGCGCATACGGCGAGGAAAGTGAAATATTTGGCGTTGCCGATACGCTTGCGCGAGACTGATGCGCTCCTGTCCTGTCTGTCGCTGTTGGTGGTGAGGTGGTAAAGATATTTCTTCGGTGCGGCACAGCACACGGCGGCACCGGCATTCAGACCGATTACGCCGTCTGAGAGCAGGTCCAGAAGCAGCCCCAGTGCGAATGAGACCAGTAGAGTGGAGGAAGGCCTCCAGTTAAAGGGCATAAGCGCTATGAGCAGCGGCAGAAGACAAATGTGGACATATGGTCCGAAGTGGACATAATTGCTGAGAATCAACTGGAGAATGAACACCAGAATGCAGAATAGCAGTAGGCTGTTGCCGTTGTCTTTCTTGCCGCTCATTTCACAATCTCCTGTACTTCGTTGATTTCATCTACTCTGCTGCTGCGGGCCACATACACGGTGTGTATGGTCCCGAAATCTTCAAACAGCCTCACCTTGACCTCCAGAGCCGAGCCGTTGAGTATGTCGGAAGACACGACAGTTCCGAGAGGGATGCCGGCGGGGTATATGGAAGAAAAGCCGCTGGAGACGACGGTGTCGCCGGGGGCGACTTCAGAGTGAATCGACACTTCGTGCATAAGGGCCGTCCGTCTGTCCGTACCGGTCCAGTTCATAGGGCCGAAGGCCCCGCTTGGCTTTATTCTGGCACTGACGGTCTGCCCTTTGCTGAGGAAGGAGACCACCTGCGAATATCTTTCGCTGACCGCATTGACAATGCCGATGATGCCGTTTTCGGTCACGACGCCCATCCCCACCTTGATGCCGTGACGCCGGCCTCTGTCTATCGTGATGGTGTTGGTCTGACGGTCCGTGAAACTTTTCACCACATTGGCCCTGACAAAGGTGAATTCCGGGTAGCAGATGTCGGAGAGCGTGTCACTGTCGGCCAGAAGGGTGCGGTAGCGGCTGAGTTCGTTCTTCAGAGACGTATTCTCTTCGGTGAGCCGCTCGTTTTCGCTGCGGTAGTCCAAAAAGAGGTTGAGCCGCCGGTTTTTCTCCCAGAAGAAGGCCTGCATTTCGCGCAGACCTCCCATTATTCTGAATCTCTGAACCACTCCATTGTTTGCAACCAGAAGGATTGAAGCGGCTTCAAGAATCAGGAACATCAGAAACGCAGTAGTCGGAAATGAATTTCTCTCTCGTTTCTTCATCAGGGACTATCGCATCAGGAATGGGAAAGACTGATTCTTGAGAGCCATACAGGTGCCTCTTGCCACTGCACGGAGAGGGTCTTCAGCGACGTGGAAAGGAATGTTTATCTTCTTGGCAAGGCGCTGGTCGAGACCGCGCAGGAGGGCTCCGCCGCCTGTAAGGAAAATGCCTTTCTTGACGATGTCGCTGTAGAGCTCAGGCGGAGTCTTCTCCAGAACGGAGAGCACGCTTGCCTCGATTTTGGCGATGGACTTGTCGAGGCAGTGGGCGATTTCCTGATATGCTACCGGAGCTTCCACCGGAAGAGTGGTCATCAGGTTCGGTCCTGTCACGATGTATGGATCCACCGGCTCGTCAAGCTCGCTGATGGCGGCGCCTATGCGGATTTTTATCTGTTCTGCGGTGATTTCACCCACGCGGATATTGTACTGCTGGCGGAGATACTGCTGAATCTCTTCCGTGAAGACGTCTCCTGCGGTTTTGATGCTTTCGTCAGCCACTATGCCGCCGAGTGAGATTACGGCGATTTCAGTGGTGCCGCCTCCGATATCTACGATCATTGTTCCGTTCGGCGCGAGGACTTCGAGGCCTATGCCCAGAGCAGCGGCCATAGGTTCGAATATCATCTGCACGTCACGTGCGCCCGAGTGCTCCGAAGCGTCTCGTACGGCGCGCTTCTCCACTTCGGTCGAACCGGAAGGGATGCATACCACCATTCTCAGGCTCGGGGCGAAAATAGATTTCTTGTAGTTTATCATCTTGATGAATTCGCGTATCATCTGTTCGGATGCGTCGAAGTCTGCGATGACTCCGTCTTTCAGAGGACGGACGGTCTTGATATTGGGGCTTGTGCGCTCGTGCATTTCCTTTGCACGTGTGCCGACAGCCACGGGTTTGCCGGTGATTTTGTCGATTGCCACGATTGACGGCTCGTCCACCACTTTCTTGTCATTCATGAAAATGACTGTATTCGCTGTGCCAAGGTCAATTGCAAGTTCCTGAGTAAAAAATGAGAATGCCATATCAGAGAAAAATTTTTATCAAATGCACAATTGAGCAAATTTAATCATAAATCGTTAATAATTGCTAATTTTGTAACATAATTTTTGATAAAAATCCAACAATGGGAAAACGGAGAAGATATATCATCATCGTGGCCGGCGGAAAGGGTGAGAGAATGGGCGCCGACAAGCCCAAGCAATTTCTGGAAATCGCCGGGAAGCCGATTCTCCGCCGAACTATGGAGCGCTTCATCTCCTTCGATCCGACAGCGTCAATGACAGTGGTCCTGCCCTCTGCCTGGAAGAACTGGTGGAAAGAATATTGCACCTCCTCAGCCTTCCGCTGCAAGTTCTCTATCGTCTCAGGCGGCATAACCCGATTCCATTCGGTGCAGAATGCTCTGAAAATGGTCCCGTCCGGCGCGTTGGTGGCAATCCACGATGGCGTGAGGCCGCTCGTCTCCGATGACCTGCTCAAGCGTATATTCGAAGCGGCGGAAGAGTTACCGGCGGTGATTCCCGCAGTTCCGGCCGTGGATTCCCTCCGTATCCTGGATGGCGCCGGCGGTTCGTCCCCGGTGGACAGAAGCCGCTATGTGGCAGTCCAGACACCTCAAATCTTCCATTCGGAAGTGCTTAAGGAGGCATACGGAAAAGCCTACTCACCATCTTTCACCGACGATGCTTCGGTGGTCGAGGCGGCAGGCTTTCCTGTGACCCTTGTCCCGGGAGAGCGGACGAACCTCAAAATCACCACTTTCGAGGATATTCGTCTGGCCTCCCTGCTGACAGAAGATTAAGATTTTTTCCCCTTGTTGCCGGAGGCGTTGTACTTATAATCTTTTACCCAGACCTGTCTTTCGATAGCCTGGTCGAGAGACACCCAGGTCTCGGTCTTTTCAATGCCCGGAATATTCTGGATAGTGTTTATCAGAATATTCATAAGGTGGTCGTTGTCAAAGCAATACAACTTGATGAGAAGTGAGTGGTCTCCTGTGACGAAGTGGCATTCCACAATTTCGGGAATTTTCTTCAGAGCATCCACTACCTGCGGATATATGTTCGACTGTGAGAGACTCACTCCCACGAAAACACAGATGTTGAGGCCGAGAGCCTGCGGCTTGACCAGAAGACGGGAACCGGTAATGATGCCGCTGTTTTCCATCTTTTTGACTCTCTGATGGATAGCAGCTCCTGAGACTCCACATTCACGGGCTATCTCAAGAAAAGGCATTCGTGCGTTCTTGACCAGAAAAGCCAGAATTTTCTGATCTATCGCATCAATTTGCAGATTGGGGTCGATATTTATTGTCATATGGCGTTGTAATTATTTTTTCGGTGTGGCGGCAATGATTGCCTCGCAGTCTTCAAGGGTCAGGGACTCCGCCTGCTTTCCGCGCGGAATCTTGAAATTGTTCTTTCCCTGCTTGATATAGGCTCCGTAGCGGCCGTTGAGTATCTGGATGTCTGCCTCTTCAAATCTTGCTATCACCTTGTTTTTCTCCTTTTCTTCATCTGCCTTCAGAAGTGCCCCGGCCTCTTCCAGAGTGACTGTGTAAGGGTCAAGGGATTTGCCCAGAGATACGAACTTGCCGTCGAAGCGTATATATGGTCCGAACTTGCCCTTTGCTGCTACAACTTCCTTGCCATCAATTGTGCCGAGAGTTCTTGGAAGGCGTGGAAGTTCGAAAAGTTTGAGGGCCTCTTCGAGAGTGACGGTCTCTATGAGCTGCCCTTTCGGCAGTCCCACGAAACACTTGTCAGGGTCGTCGTTCTGTCCTTTCTGGACCAGCGGGCCGAATTTTCCGATGCGGGCAATGATGACCTTGCCGCTGGCGGGGTCTGTGCCTATCACGCGCTGGGCATTGCTGTGTCCGGTATCGGAGAGGCTGTCGTCCACTTCTTTATGGAATGGTCCGTAAAAGTTGTCAATGAATTTGTTCCATACAACTTTGCCGGAAGCTATGCGGTCGAAGTCCTCTTCCACCCTGGCAGTGAATCCATAGTCGAGGATATCTTTGAAATTGGCTGAAAGAAAATCGGTTACAACGATGCCGATATTCTCGGGAAGCAGTTTCTTCTTTTCCGTGCCGACAGTTTCGCTTTTCACCTTTTCGGAAATGGCGCCGCTCTCCAGAGAAATCTCCTTGTAGCGGCGGACAGAGCCCTGTTTGTCCCCCTTGATTACATAGCCGCGCTTGAGAAGTGTGGTTATGGTAGGAGCATAGGTGGAAGGACGGCCGATACCGAGTTCCTCAAGTTTCTTCACGAGGCTTGCCTCGCTGAAGCGTACCGGCTTCTGGGTGAATTTTTCCACCGCGATTATGTTATTGCAGCCAAGCGCCTGACCTTTTTCCAGTTTTGGAAGGGTGGCGATGTCTTCGCTCTGCTCGTCGTCACGTCCCTCGATATATACCTTGAGAAAGCCGTCGAATAGAATCTGCTCGCCTTCGCAGATGAAATTGCACTTCAGTTTCGAGCCGCTTATGGTGACCACCGTCTTTTCCACTATTGCATCCGCCATCTGGCAGGCTACAGTGCGTTTCCAGATGAGATTGTACAGTTTTTTCTCGGCGGCGGTGCCTTCCACTTCGGCATTGGCGATATATGTCGGACGGATGGCCTCGTGTGCCTCCTGAGCCCCTTTTGCTTTTGTGCGGTATTTGCGGACCTTCGAATAATCCTCTCCGTAAAGTTTTGTGATGGCTTCCTTTGCGGTGTTGATGGCCAGAGACGACAGATTGGTGGAGTCGGTACGCATATAGGTGATTAAACCCGCTTCATAGAGCTGCTGCGCTATGGTCATTGTCTGGCTTACGGAAAAGCCGAGTTTGCGGGCGGCTTCCTGCTGAAGAGTGGAGGTGGTGAAAGGCGCCGCAGGGGTGCGGGTACCCTCCTTTGTTTCAACGTCGGAGACGGTGAAGGTCTCTTCGGTGCACTGTTCCAGAAATGCGCGTGCATCCTCTTCGGTGTCGAATTTTCTGTCGAGAACAGCCTTGAGACAGCCCTCCCGGCCTTCAATAGTGAAGGAAGCCTCAATTTTCCAGAAGCGCTGCGCATCGAAAGCGTTTATTTCTCTTTCTCTGTCCACTATCAGTCGGAGTGCCACAGACTGTACCCTGCCTGCGGAGAGCTTCGGCTGGATCTTTTTCCAGAGTACCGGTGAAAGTTCGAAACCTACAAGCCTGTCAAGGACGCGGCGTGCCTGCTGAGCCATAACAAGGTTCATATCGATACTGCGCGGATTCTCGATTGCTTCGAGAATGGCGTTCTTCGTGATTTCGTGGAATACTATGCGCTTTGTGTTTTCCGGTTTCAGTTTGAGGCTCTCATACAGATGCCAGGCAATGGCCTCTCCCTCACGGTCTTCATCGGAAGCGAGCCAGACTGTGTCTGCATTTGCAGCCAGTTTCGCAAGGTCGCTGACGATTTTTTTCTTGTCTGGTGAAACTCCATATTCAGGCTTGAATCCGTTCTCTATGTCGATTCCCAATCCCTTCATCGACAAGTCACGGATATTTCCGAAACTTGACTTCACCGTATAGCCTTTGCCCAGAAACTTTTCAATGGTTTTCGCTTTTGCGGGCGACTCAACGATAACTAAATTCTCTGCCATATCTTTCAAATTTGGACTGCAAAGTAACGGATAAAGAAGGTAATATTCCAAATTTTTATTGCTAAATTTGCAAGTTGTATACTTATTTAACGAAGTTAAAAATCCGCTCTTCATAGTATGAACGACACTACCCGAAAAAAGATAGTCAAATGGTTCTGGATACTCATTGCAGCGCCCATTGCCTGCCTGCTGCTGGCACTTCTGCTGGTGGCTCTCTTCGCGAAGATTCCTTCCTTCGAACAGCTTGAGGACCCTGACAGCAATCTGGCCACCCTGCTTATATCTGAAGACGGCAAGGTCATCAACACCTACCATATAGAAAACAGATCCTATGTCGCTTTTGAAGATTTGCCTCCTTATCTTGTGGAGGCCGCCATTGCGACTGAAGACGCCCGTTTCCACAGCCACAGCGGCATAGATTTCAGAGGCCTTGCCCGTGTGGGATTCAAGACGCTTCTCCTGGGCGACTCCTCGCAGGGCGGCGGCAGCACCATAACCCAGCAGCTTGCCAAGACACTCTATCCGAGAGAATCCGTCGAGAGCAGGTTCCCCGGGGCAAGAGCATTCAAAATGGTGATTATCAAGCTCAAGGAGTGGATTACGGCCGTGAAGCTCGAGCGCAACTACACCAAAGACGAAATCGTCACGATGTATCTCAACCAGATATTCTTCGGAAGCAACGCCTATGGCATCAAGGCTGCCGCAGCCACTTTCTTCGCCAAAGAGCCGAAAGACCTTACTGTGGAAGAAGGCGCCTGCCTGGTGGGGATGGTGAACAAACCTACGAGATACAATCCTGTGCTCAATCCGGAACAGTCCCTCGCGCGCCGCAACCACGTCCTCAAGCAGATGAGAAAGTATGACTATCTGACGCGGGACGAATATGATTCGATAGTCCGGATACCGATAGTGCTTTCATATGAGCGTCAGGACCACAACTCCGGACTTGCGCCCTACTTCCGCGATATGCTGCGCAAAACGATGAATGCCACAAAGCCTAAGCGCTCTTCATACAGGCAGGAAGAGGACTACCGCGTGGACTCCCTCGCCTGGGCTGATGACCCTCTCTACGGCTGGCTCAACAAGAATCCCAAGCCTGACGGCACCTCCTACAATCTGGACCGGGACGGTCTGCGCATATACACCACAATAGATTCCCGTATGCAACAATATGCGGAAGAAGCGGTGGCGGAGCATCTGGGAGGCACTCTTCAGAAAGAGTTCTTCCGGGATATGAAATACAAACGCAACCGCCCGTTCTCGAACGACACGCCGCAGAATGTGATTGAAGTGCTGTTAAGGCAGGCGGAGAGATGGAGCGACCGCTATATGGGGATGAAGAAAGAGGGATTCAGCGAAGAAGAGATTCGCAAATCATTCAAGAAGCCTATGCCGATGCGCATTTTCTCGTGGGACAAGGGCTATATAGATACTCTGATGACCCCGGAGGATTCCGTCAAATACTACAAGTCATTCCTGCGCAGCGCCTTCCTTGCCATCGAACCGAATACCGGCCACGTCAAGGCATACGTGGGCGGGCCTGACTACCGCTATTTCAAATATGACAATGCCCGTCAGGGCAAGAGGCAGGTCGGCTCCACAATCAAGCCTTTCCTCTACACTCTCGCGATGCAGGAGAATTTCACCCCTTGCAGCAAGGTGGTTAACATCCCTTATTCATTCGAACTGGCCGACACCGTTTGGACTCCGAAGAGTACCGACAAGGCCGAGTACATAGGTCGCACGGTCACTCTGAAATGGGGACTGACCCACAGTTCGAACAACATATCCGCCTATCTTATGAAGCGCTTCGGCCCTCTCTCTATGGTGGAGATGTGCCGCAGAATGGGCATCGGGAGTTATTTGGATCCTGTATATTCACTCTGCGTGGGCTCCTGTGACCTCAATGTCTATGAGATGGTGGCAGCTTACAACACATTCCCGAGCCGTGGCGTCTTCAGTTATCCGATTCTCGTGACCAGGATTGAGGACAACGACGGAAACGTGCTCGCCAACTTCTCCACCCGCAAGAAAGAGGCCATCAGCGAAAATACGGCATATCTGATGGTCAATCTGATGCAGGGAGTCGTCAATGAGGGTACGGCGGGCAGCCTGAAGTGGAAATACGGCCTGCAGGGAGAACTGGCGGGAAAGACAGGCACCACCAACGACCAGTCCGACGGCTGGTTCATCGGATATACTCCGAAACTTACTGCGGGAATATGGGTGGGGGCTGAAGACCGTCAGGTCCACTTCGAGAGTCTGGCCCTCGGTGGAGGCGCTCATATGGCTCTTCCTATCTGGGGAATATTCATGAAAAAGGTATATGCCGATCCGACCATACCGATAGGGGTTGAAGACCACTTCGTTCCGCCTATGGGATGGAATATGGATCTCAGCTGCAGCGGCAGTGACGAGGACGATATGACCTCAGAGGCCACCGTCGAGGACTATTTCAATTGACGGGAGGCTCTGACGCGAAAAGCGGACATTTGCGGAATTTTATTAATGACTTAGTGAAATTGAATATGAAAAAAACTATAGCGCTGATCTATGGGGGTGACTCCTCGGAGTGGGAGATATCCGTGATGAGCGGCAAGAACGTGGCCGCAGCGCTCGACCCCGTCAAATATGACGTCCACGAGATTCTCCTTCGCGGTTCGGACTGGACCTGCAATGGGTTTCAGATAGACAAGACTGATTTTTCCTACTGTAAAGACGGCATCAAAATCCGCTTTGATGCTGCTCTGATAATGATTCACGGTACTCCGGGCGAAAACGGTATTCTTCAGGGCTATTTCGAGATGATAGGAATGCCATATACTACTTGCTCTTCATATGTATCAGTACTGACATTCGACAAGTTCGCCTGCAAGACCTTTATGCGTGACCTGCATATTCCGATGGCCAAGGACGTCTATCTCCGCCGTGGAGATTCTTTCGACATCGGAGAAATCACCCGCCATCTCGGTCTGCCGATATTCGTCAAGCCAAGCGACGGAGGAAGCAGTTTCGGAGTGACGAAAGTCAAGAAGGAATCGGATCTGAAAAAGGCCATAGAATGTGCCTTCAGCGAAGGTGAAACTGTCCTGCTTGAAGAATTCATTGGCGGCCGCGAACTTACCCAGGGCGTCTATTTCGACGGCACTGACATTGTGCCTCTGCCGATTACGGAAATCATTTCCCACAATGAATTTTTCGACTACGATGCCAAGTACAACGGCAAGAGCGACGAAGTGTGTCCGGCAGCCGTTTCCACGGAAGAGGCGGAAGCCGTTCGCCGCTATACAACCCGCATATACCACCATTTCGGCTGCAAGGGCCTTGTCCGCGTCGACTACATAATGCGTCCGGACGGGGAGATATATTTCCTTGAGATAAACACTGTTCCGGGTATGACGAAAATGAGTCTTGTACCGGGGCAGCTAAGGGCAGCCGGCCTCAATCTTTCCGATGTGCTGGACTCCATTCTGGCACAGGTATTATGACACTTGGAGAGTTTGTCGACGGGGCACGCGAGGCGCTCGGCAGGATCTATCCGCAGGCCGAGGCCAAGGCGCTGGTGTTCCGCCTGACGGAGCATTTTTTCGCCATCCCTTCCTATAAATACATAGCTGAGCCGGAAACGGAAGTGGACGCGAGCGAAGCTTCCGCGGCACTGGACGAGTTGTGCCAGGGCAGACCGATACAATACGTTCTGGGCTATGCCGAGTTTTGCGGGCACAAGTTCAAGGTGAAGGAGGGGTGCCTTATTCCAAGGCCTGAGACAGAAGAACTTGTCTATCGCATATTCGATGCCGTCAGGGACGGCGAGATAGGGGATGACGGTTTCAATATCCTCGACCTGTGCACCGGCAGCGGCTGTATAGCCTATTCGCTGGCGGCTGAATTTCCGGCGGCAACGGTATATGGCTGCGACATATCGACTGAGGCTCTGGCCATAGCCTGCAGGCAGAAAGTGAAGCTTCAGGGAGCAAGGCCGGTCCTTTTCCAGGCAGATGTGCTTGCAGAGCCTCCTGCAGGGCTGCCGCAGTTCGACATAATCGTATCCAATCCTCCGTATGTGTGCGGAAGTGAAAAAGCTCTCATGAGGCGCAATGTCCTCTCTTATGAGCCGTCCGAAGCCCTTTTCGTGCCAGACAGCGACCCTCTTGTGTTCTATCGTGCCATATCGCGCTGGGCAGCCCGTCTGCTCAAGCCGGACGGATGTGTATATATGGAAGTGAACGAGCGCTTTGCAGACGAAGTTTCCGCGCTCTTTCCGGGCTCGGAAATTTTTACGGACATCTTCGGCAAGCCGCGTTTTGTGGTAAAATAGTATGCCTTCAGGAAGTTATTCCTTTCCCCAGAGGCTCCTCGGATAGACGCCTTTCTCTACAAGTTCGGCAATCTTTGCCACGACAAACGGGCGGTCTTCCTTGTAGGTTACACCGAACCACTTGGCATTGCAGTTAAGAACGTTGAAAACACCCTTGCCGGACTTTATCAGGCAGTCGGATACGTAAGGGATGAAGAACTCGGCCTTGAGATTCGTTCTTGTGGCAGGATTGTCCAGAAAAGTCTTGAAGATTTCGGCAGAATAGTCGAAATAGTCCGGCGTGAATCCGAAGAAATTCATTGAAACCACCGTATCTTCACTGATTTCGACATCTTTTCCATCTTCCGCAAAATATACTTTTCCGTCCGCCTTCCGGCTGATGGAGGTGCGTTCGTGAATCTCTGAGAGGTGGGATTCGCAGTCCGCCACGCAGCAGCCGCGTGAAACGCTGCCGAATTCTGAAAGCGTGTTGCGGAGATAGTAGCCCACCAGAGCATACACACCCTTCTTCCCTTCGGCCTTGCGCAGAAACTCTGCGACAGCCATAAAGCCTTCGCGTCCGTAGAAGTCGTCGGAATTGATTACGGCAAACGGCTCGTGGATGACATCTTTCGCCATCAGGACAGCGTGATTGGTGCCCCAAGGCTTCTCGCGTCCTTCCGGAACCGTATATCCTTCAGGAAGAGAGTCAAGTTCCTGATAGACGAATTCCACGTCAATCTGACCGCCGAAACGATCTTTCGAGAAGATTTTTCTGAAATCCTCCGCAAAAGAGTGGCGGATGACAAATACAACTTTGCCGAAGCCGGCTTTGATTGCATCATATATGGAATAATCGATAATGGCTTCACCGCAAGGTCCAAGGCCGTCCATCTGTTTGAGGGAGCCGTAGCGTGAGCCCATTCCGGCAGCCAGTACGAGAAGAGTAGGTTTCATTCGTTTGCCAGTTGAAATATCGTTGCAAAATTAGTCAATTTCTTCGTTTTTTGTTATATTTGTAAGATAAAGTATCATTTTTCTGCTATGAAACGAAGCATTTTCCTGATTCTTCTGATTGCTCTGACCATCGGCCCGGCTTTGGCCCAGACATCGGAAAACATCCCTACAAGGCATCAAGTCCTTACAGATGAACAAATTGTAGAAAACATTGACAAGTATGCCGAGCAGGTTCGCCTCGACTGGAAGATTCCGGGAATGGCGGTTACCCTGAAGAAAGACGGCAAGGTGCTTCTGATGAAAGGCTACGGCGTGAAGGACAGTGCCCGTCTGGCTGACAAGGTGGATGAAAACACGCTGTTCCAGATAGGCTCCGTCTCCAAGTCCTTCACGGCGGCTGTCGTTGCCTCTCTTGTGGATGAAGGTCTTCTCAGTTGGGAAGATACGGTCAAGAACATACTTCCCGATTTTGAAATGTACGATCCGTGGGTTTCGCAGCATATGCAGATAAAAGACCTCACTTCCCACCGCACAGGTCTGCAGGAGCAGGTCGGAACCTATATCCCAAATATGGGCTATGACCGCGATGACGTTTACCGGATGCTGAAACTTCTCAAGCCTGTCTATACCTTCCGTGGAGACTATCAGTACAACAACATCACGTTCATCCCTGTGGCGAAGATAATCGAGAAGGTTACAGGCAAGAGTTGGGAGGAGAACGTGCGCGAGCGCATCTTCGCTCCGCTCGGGATGACACAGTCAACCCTCAACGGCGAAGGCTTCAAACCTGCGCTCGAAGCGGGTACCGCCGCTCTTCCATACGAATTTGTCCGTAAGGACGGGCAGATGGTGGTAAGACCTCTTTACGGAGATGAACAGGCCCTCTGGTGGCTTACCGTTATCGGCCCTGCCGGCAGCGTATGCTGCACTCCGCAGGATCTCCTCAAATGGGCCGAGTTCCATCTCAACAACGGTAAAGTGGGTGACAGGCAGGTAATCAGCGAAAAACAGATGAACTACCTCCACAGGGGGACTACCATAACTTCGCAGAATTCCGGCCGCACGACTCTCTATGGCCATTGCTGGTATGTGGAGCAGACACGCAAGGCCCGTATCTATTTCCACACCGGCACCACCTGGGGAATGACCACTCTCTGCTTCTTCGTTCCCGAACTGAACCTCTGCGGAACCGTGCAGGTCAATTCGGAAGCTCCGGGAGAGCCGCGTCACGCCATCGCACGCCGTGCCATCGACCTGTTCCTCGGTTATGAGGACTATGACTACAATGCCGAATACCTCAAAGAATGGTATGAATATGCCGCCCAGAGAGCAGAAAAAGATGCAAAAGCGCTCTCGGAGCGTGTTGAAGTGCCTGCTCCCGCTCTTGACCGCATCAAGGGAGGCTACACCAAGGAAGAGCCGTTCGGTGATGCGACAGTCTCAATCGAGGGAGGCAAGCCGTATATCGTAATCGGTCCGAAAGGCTGGAAACGCGAACTCAGGCACGTAAACGGCAACACCTTCAATTTCCGTATGGACGGCTGGGGATTCGACATTTCTTTCCTCTTCGAAGAAGGCACCGCCGGCAGTTCAATGAAATCCGCCTACGGCTTCGAGATAGCCTGGGGAGAGGGTGAAGAAAAAGACTTGGGAATCTGGAAAAGAAAAATAAATCACTAATATGAAACGAATCATCATTTCGCTTGCAGTTATTCTGACAGCTATGACCATTAATGCAAAAACTCCTGTAATCGGCATATCCGGCTTTACCAACAGCGGTGTATGCTCAGCCAATATGACTTATATCAAATCAGTCCGCCAGGCAGGCGGTGTTCCTCTTGTAATCCCGGTAACTTCAGACGATGCGCAGATAGAAGCCGTCGTAAATGCCGTGGACGGTCTGATTATGACCGGCGGCGAGGATTTCGATCCGCTCAAGTGGTATGGAGAGGAGCCCCTCCGCGCTTTGGGGGAAGTTGTTCCGGAGCGTGACGAATTCGATGTCAAACTGGTCCGCGCTGCAGTGGCAAAGGGAATACCGGTGTTGGGCATCTGCCGTGGAGAGCAGCTTTTAGCCGTAGCATTCGGCGGCTCGCTCTGGCAGGACATCCCTTCACAGGTGGGGGAGAGTTTCGTGAAGCATCGTCAGGGTTCCACCACTTCCTCATACGGCACACACTCCATTTCCATAGATAAGGGCTCGTTTCTTGAGAAGGTGACAGGCAGCGCCAAGGCCACCGTCAACTCATTCCATCATCAGGCCGTCAAAGATGTTCCGAAGGGGCTGAAAGTCATTGCGCGTTCCGCTGACGGCATCGTTGAAGGCGTGGAGAGGTCCGGCAGACTCGAAGGCTATGCGGACGGCGGCGCTCTTATCATCGGCACTCAGTTCCATCCTGAATGTCTGGTGGCAGGAGGAGACCCTTATTACCTCGGAATTTTCAAACTGCTGGTAGAAGAATCATCAAAGTAAAATATTTATGAGAACAATCAAAATCATCGCAGCAGTTCTTGTTGCAGTTGCTTTTGCAGTTTTGGCCGTTTCCTGCGACAAGGAAAACGGAAAAGATACAACTCTCACCGTAACCTACGCAATCACTTCATTCACTTTCGACAACGGCACAGCTTCCGATGCCTCAGCTCTCCGTTCGGAGTTGGATTCCTATTGCAAGTCTTCAGAGAACAAGCAGATAGACGCAGTCAAAAGTGGTGCGCAGGCAATAGTTGACAAGTACACTCAAGGCAAGTCGTACTCCTATAATATAACCGTCACCTCTTACAAGAACGGCAAGGAGAAAGGGTTCTTCACACTCAATGAGACAAAAAAAATGAAATAAATATAACCAGGGATCCGGCTTCAAGGCCGGTACTTGGAGGAAGTCTCACCGTTGGCTGCCGAGCGGGAGAAGATTCCACTCCGGCCGCAGACAGCAAGTTATTTGCGGAGCAAATGACGCAGATGGCGAGAATGGACGCTGTTCGGCCGCAAGTCAACCCATTCATATTCACTCGTCCAGACGAATGATTGAATTTAACAGACGTCTGTCGTTGCCGACGTATTCTTTATATGGACAATCCCTCGTCTGGATATGTAATAGCAGATGTCGTAACAATAGAACAGCGTAGGGCGGAAGAGCCGCCTTCGAAGAGAGGTGAACACCCTGAAGTTGAACTGCATATATGCAAGGTGCTCGACAGGAATACTTCCGGTGCCGGAAGCGGAGAGGCTGTCGAGTATCCGTCTGTTTTTAAGAAGAATCGAATTTATTCTGTCGGCGTAGAGGCGCTGACTTCGGTAGCGGCTGTTGTGCCAGTCGTGACGGCACAGGTCACTGCAGTATTTCTTGTCGCTTCTGCCACGGATTTCCGCCCCGCATACCGGACATTTTCTCACATTTTCCATAACCGCAAATATATGATGCCCCGTATGAAATAAAAACAGCTGGACGAATAAATGTCCGAATGTGGAAAAATGGAGGAAAATTGCATTTCCTCATTCCGTATGCATATGTTTTTTGCCGTTTATAAGCGGTTGGGGTATGGTTAGTTGGATTTTCACCGCCTTACTTTGCCCTTGCATTTTATAAAACAAAAAAAACTATGGAAAACGTATCATTGAACAGGGTCGAGTTGAAGGGAAGAGTAGGCCAGGACCCGAAAATTTTCAACGTAAGGGAAACCAGGGTGGCGAAGTTTTCAGTAGCCACAAACGAAACGTTCCACGACCGTAACGGCGAAATCAGGGAGGAGACCACATGGCACAACGTATCGGCTTGGCCCGGGCGCAACATAGAGGATTTCGGAAAAATCAAGAAAGGCACCCTCGTGTCAGTGGAAGGGCGTATCCGCAACACAAGATTTACCGGAATGGACGGAAATGAAAAGTACCTTACGGAAATAGTCGCTTCAAAACTTTCCCTTGTCGATTGCTCGTAGCGAGGGACTAAAGTTCTTTGCGGAGACGTGCAATAGGAATGTTGAGTTGCTCGCGGTATTTGGCAACAGTGCGGCGGGCAACTTTATATCCTTTGGCGTCGAGAACGGCTACAAGTTCCTCATCGGTAAGAGGCTTGTGCTTGTCTTCCTCTTCAATGCTGCCGGCAAGGATGGTCTTTATCTCTCTGGTGGATACTTCAACGCCGCTTTTGTCGATGAGCCCTTCAGAGAAAAAATATTTGAGGGAATAGATGCCGAAATGTGTCTGGACATATTTGCAGTTGACCACCCTTGATATGGTGGAGATGTCCAGACCGGTCTTTTCCGCGATATTTTTCAGCACCATAGGCTTCATCAAGGTCTCATCGCCATCTATGAAGAAGTCGTGCTGAAACTCTATGATGGCGTTCATAGTGTTTTCGAGCGTGCGTTGCCGCTGCTTGATGGCTTCTATGAACCATTTGGCCGAATCGAGCTTCTGCTTTACAAACTGAGCGGCTTCCTTCTTTTCGCGTGTGGCATTGTTGGCGGCCTCCATCAGCGTGTCGGCATATTTTCTGTTGACCCGAAGTTCCGGAATAGAAAATCGCGGCATCGACATGACAGGTTCGCCGTCCTTGAGTTCGACGATGAAATCCGGCATCACTTGCTGGGCCTGCTCGCTGTAGGAATCGTCTATCTGGCCTCCGGGACGAGGATTGAGCTTTACAATCTCAGCGATTGCAGCCTTGAGTTCGTCTCCGGATATGCCCATAGCGTCCATAATCTTGGGGTAGTGCTTCTTGCTGAAGGCCTCGAAGTGATTCTCCAATATTTCCGCAGCATGGCTGACCTCCGGTGTAGCCTTGCGGTTATCAAGCTGAAGCAGAAGACATTCGCGGAGGTCCCTCGCTCCCACTCCGGCAGGTTCGAATTCCTGTATTCTGAAGAGCAGTTCCTCCACCTCGTCAGGTGTGGTCTTGATACCGAGACGGAAATCGATATCGTCCGCCAGAGATTCGACATCGCGGCGCAGATATCCGTCATCATCTATCATACCTATTATGAAAAGTGCAATCTGCCTTTGACGCTCATCGATATGGCAGAATCCCAATTGGTCTTCAAGACTCTGGTGGAAACTCTTCTTGACCGAAAAGGTATTGTACTCCGGCTTCAGGCTTTTGCTTGCACCGTTGTCGTACAGTTTGTATGAGGGAGTCGGATCGTCTGCACCGAATTCACTGAGAGACACCTTCTTTGGAGCATCATCGCCAGACGCATCGTCGGGCACCTCATCCAGAATGGGATTCTCTTCGAGCTCCTTCTCAATGCGCTGCTCCAGTTCGGCGCCAGGTAATTCAAGCAGTTTGATTATCTGTATCTGAACCGGTGAAAGCTTTTGAACCTGCTTCTGCTGGAGTCCCTGCTTCAAATCCATTTGTCAAATCTCCGGATAGTTAATTGTTTCCCTGACAAGAAATACAGACGGATATTCTCCTCTGATGCTGTCTGCAAAGCGCTGGGCTTCGCCCTTGGTACGGAAATCTCCGACCGTCACCTTGAAATACGGACTGGTATAACTCCTGTAAACTCTCATCTGCGGATGCAGCGTAGCGAACTCCTCAGCCACGGCCTGAGATCCGGAGCGGGCATTCTGGCTGTTGTTGAAATATATTCTTACCCTGAAGCCGTATATCTTCCGCTGCGGATTGCCTGCTATCTGATTTTCCAGCGCAGTACGGACTGCGGGGGACTGTCGGATGGAGACTGTTGCGCCGGCTGCTTCGTCAATAAGATTGAATATATCGGCGCCTGCAAGAGTACTGTCCACCACAGGTGCCCGCTCGATGAAAGCAGTGCTGTCCACCACCACTTCAGTTACCGTCTGTGCCGCGCACAAAGCTGTGGAAGCCGCAAATGCCGCTGCCATAACAGCCAGACAGTTCAATATTCTATTGCCGTGTGTCTTCATATTTTAAATTTTCAAGTATGCCTTTCATCTCTTTCAGCGACCGGCGCTCAAGATGAATCTTTTTTTTCAGGGAGCCCGCCTTCACCCTTCCGTCAACGTCTATGAACAAGGAACTCCAGTCAATGCCTTTTTTCGAGAACACGTTCAAAGCCAGAAGTATGGGGGATGCCACGATATCAACTTGCAGCGGCAGCGCCACTTCCTGTCTCGTCTGTTCCGGGATGGAAACGCTCTCACGCAAGGTGGCATAACCGAATATCGTGCCATTCTCGCGGTAAAGCACAATTTTCAAAGAATCGGAGGAAAATGGAACCCCTGATGGATTTTCCAAGTCGAGCAATAGGGAAAGGTCCGCTCTGAGAGAGCCGTCAGCAATAGTGACATTCTCCGGATTGGAGAGTGTATATCCGTGCAGCACAGGCATCTTGAATGTACGGGTACAACCTGCTGCTACCAAAGCGAAAGCTATGGACAAAACGATAAAATATTTCCCGGCTTTCCTCATTTCTTTTTATGCAAATATACAAAAAAGTTATCTTTGCAGCGAATTACGCAAAGAGACAAATGAATATATATATCGAAACGTACGGCTGTCAGATGAACGTCAACGACAGCGAAGTGGTTCTTGCCATAATGCAGAAAGCGGGATATGAGCTGTGCAGGAATATGGAAGAGGCGGACCTGATTCTGATCAACACCTGCTCGATTCGCGACAATGCGGAGCAGAGAGTCCTCGGACGGCTGGACGTGTTCCGCCAAGAGCGGCGCAAGCGCAATGTCGTGGTTGGCGTGATAGGGTGTATGGCGGAAAGGCTGAAGGAAAAACTGCTCGAGAATCCGTCTGTAGATGTCGTGGCCGGTCCTGATGCGTACCGCAATCTTCCCGCACTCGTGGAAGCCGCTTCAGCCGGCGGCAAGCATATTGACACGACTCTGTCCCGGGAAGAAACGTATTCCGACATAATCCCCGTGCGCATGGACCGCAACGGAGTGAGTGCCTATATTTCGATAATGCGAGGATGCAACAATATATGTTCCTATTGCATAGTTCCTTACGTTAGAGGCGTGGAACGCAGTCGCGACCCGCGCAGCATCATACGCGAAGCGCAGCTTCTGATAGATTCCGGCTATAAGGAGATAAATCTTCTGGGGCAGAACGTCGATTCATATCTCTGGACCGAAGCGGATAATCCTTCATCAAAAGTAGATTTCGCAAGCCTGCTCGAAATGGTGGCCAGGCTCGAAAAGAAGGTCAGGGTCCGCTTCTCAACCTCACACCCGAAAGATATGGGCGACGCCGTGCTTCTTACGATGGCGAAATACGACAATATCTGCAAGCATATCCATCTTCCGGTCCAGTCGGGCAGCAATGTTATGCTCGAAAGGATGAACCGCAAATATACGCGCGAGACCTATCTGGAGAGGATTGCCAGAATACGCGAGATACTTCCGGAGTGCGCAGTCACGACAGATGTGATAGCAGGATTCAGCGGCGAGACCGAAGAAGACCACGCTCTTACCCTCTCTCTCTTCAGAGAGGTCAGCTACGACGGCGCATTCATGTTCCAATACTCCGAGCGTCCGGGCACAAAAGCCTCCCGACACTACCCGGACGATGTGCCCGCCGATGTCAAGACTGCCCGTCTCAATGAGATAATAGCCCTTCAGAACGAAAATTCCCTGAAAAACAACAGGAAATGCATAGGCCTCACCTATGAAGTCCTTGTCGAGGGCACGTCCAAACGCTCTTCGGAAGAGATGGTGGGCAGGACTTCACAGAACAAGACTTGCGTCTTCCCGGCAAAGAACGTCCGCCCCGGCGATTATGTCCGGGTGAAAGTTCTTTCCTGCAGCAGCGCCACCCTCCTGTGCGAGATGGTGCAATAGAAACCTCCGTCAGATTTTCTTTCCGAAAGCAAGGTCGCCGGCATCTCCCAGGCCCGGCACTATGTATGATTTGTTGGTAAGCTCTTCATCTATTGCGGCAACCCACAGCGTCACGTTCTTGTGCGGAAGCATCTTTGAAAGGTACTCCACAGCCTCGGCAGATGCAACAATGGAAGCGAAATGAATGTGCCGCGGTTCTCCTTTCTCCATCAGAGATTTGTAGGCCAGGTACATGGACGCGCCGGTAGCAATCATCGGATCAGCCAGAATCAGAGTTTTGTCCTCCAGTGAAGGGCAGGAGGTATATTCAAGGTGAATCTTGCACTCGTTATCCTTGCCGTATTTGCGGTAGGCGGCAATGAATGCGTTTTCGGCATCATCAAAAAAGTTGAGAAAACCTCTGTGGAAAGGAAGGCCTGCACGGAAAATCATTCCCAGCACCATCTTGTCGGAAGGAATCCTCGTGGTGGCGATTCCCAGAGGCGTTTCAACCTGCTTTTCTTCGTATGACAGCGTTTTGCTGATTTCATAGGCGAATATTTCGCCGGAGCGCTCCATGTTGGCACGGAATCTCATACTGTCCTTCTGTACGGAGATGTCGCGCATTTGGGCCACAAAGCGGTTCAGGACCGAGTTAGCTGAGCCAAGATTGACTATTTTCATAGGTATGATATACTTAATGCTTTTCCAAAGTTAATAATTTTCATCCACAAAGCTGAAATATTTCTTTCCGGCGATTATAATATGGTCCTTAAGCTGAATGTCGAACATCTCCAGAGCCTTGCGCAGAGAGGATGTCCGCTCGATGTCGCCTTTGCTCGGGAACCGTATGCCGGAGGGGTGGTTATGGACGAGGATTACGGCGCTTGCAAGCTTCTCCAGAGCCTTTTTCGCTATGATTTTGATGTCCAGAACAGTCTTGTCGGTGCCTCCGAGGCTCACCTGTTCCATCCCGACAAGGCGGTGAGCGGTGTTGAGATAGAGCGCCCAGCACTCTTCGTGAGGCAAGTTGCACAGTCGGGGGCCCATCAGATCCGCCACGGTCTTCGATCTGTCTATGACAGGATAGCTGGAAGGCGGTTCGCTTTCCAGCCTCCTCCCCAGTTCAAAAGCCGCCGCTATGGTGACGGCCTTGGCCGGCCCCACCCCTTCAACCCTCTGAAGGGCTTCAATGCTGAAATTTGAAAGATTTACCAGTCTGCCCTCCGCTTCCGAGAGGAGACGCCTGCCCAGTTCCACTGCATTTGATTTTTTTGTCCCAGCCCTCAGCAGAATGGCCAGAAGCTCTGAGTTCGACAGGGACGAGCAGCCTCCGGCTATCATTTTCTCTCTCGGCCGCTCCTGCTCCGTCCACGATTTGATGGTTGCCAACGATGTCATATATATGCAAAAAAAACTTCCCAAAGATTGGAAAGTTTTTTGTATGTCATATGACAGAAAAAGCAAATTAGAGTTTGTTTACATAAACTGCGATTCCGCTCTTGAGGTTGGAAGCCTTGTTTTTGTGAATGACGTTGATTTTTGCGAGTTTGTCAATCATTGCGAAGACCTTCGGCATTGAAGCCTCTGCTGCTGCCTTGTCTGTTGTGTTGCGGAGGGCCTTGATGGCGTTCCTTGTTGTTCTTGCATAATACTTGTTATGCACTCTGCGCTTCTCGCTCTGACGATTGCGCTTGTCTGCTGACTTGTGATTTGCCATTATTTCAATTTTTTATATTTCGTAGTGGGTGGGAGAATCGAACTCCCATTGCGAGAATGAAAATCTCGAGTACTAGCCGTTATACGAACCCACCATAGGTTCCGCATCCTTCGCAGAATGGGAACGCAAAGGTAGAAAAACTTTTTTCTATCGCAAACTTTTTTTTACAAAAAAGCGGTTATTCACTCCAATGCCAGGAGTAGAGAATGGCTTCAAGCTGCCTTACATAGTCTCTCTTGTCATATTTAGGAGCATAGACAAAGCCTTCTGTGACAATAACTTCCTTACCATCTTTGCCGAGAAATGCGTCGAGGATGAAAGGCCCTCCCATAAAATCGTTCTGAGTGTCCCAAAGAGAACGCACCTCCGCAAATCTGCGCTGAGCGTATGTCCTCCATTCAAATCCGGGCACGATGTTGGGGTTGGTAATCATATAGCTGCCTTCCGCAGTTCCCGGGACATTCTCTTTCATCACGGCATCTCTCTTCTCTATGAGATATTTCGGTGTAAATTGAAAATCACCCTCATAAGGGAACTTGTAAAGGAAAATGCCCTGATTGGTGTACGTGGTCTCATAGGAAATCCACAGGAAGTCTCCGTTCTGCTTCTTGAGAGAATAGTTGGACGGGAAATAGGGCGTGCCGCCATACATCTGTTCGACAAACATACCGAGCGAGCCGTTTTCATATTTTCTGGCGTTTGCCACCGAGCGGTCTCTTTCCGACTGCTCGAAGATTTTGACGAGGGCCCCGCCGTTGCTTCTTATATAATCGGCAGCTTCCGTTTCAGAAGGGGCGTTGATGAAGACAACGGTCTGAGGCTGCGACCAGACGTTGCGCCTGACGGTGAACGAGGCGGCACAAGTGTCGGAGATATTGACCCTTATCATATTGCGATGCAACTTGAACACCTGCGAGAAACTCTCGGGAGGAACATTGTAAAGCCTGAAAAGCGATTCCGTCTGTGGAAGATACGGATAAGTCGCGGCAAGCACTTCGCGGATTGCACCACCGGGCTCCGCCTCCCACTGTGCCTTCGTGGAGACTATTTCCACTTCCCCGGCCTTTCCGCTGATGTCGGGCAAGGTTGCACCGGTGTTCTTTCCACCACAGGAAACGGCCATTGTCAGCACCGCTATGAATGAGGGCAGAAGGATATGTCTGAGGTTTTTCATAAGAATTGTGGTTTAAAAGATTAGAACAGACTTCGTATATCATTGCCGAAGGCCAGTATCATCAGCATTATCAGCAGAATCATACCTATCGTCTCGGCTATTTCCATCGCCTTGTCGGAAGCCTTGCGGCCCGTAATCATCTCGATGATGAGGAAAAGTATGTGGCCTCCGTCCAATGCCGGAATAGGCAGGATGTTCAACACTCCGAGCATAATGGACAGCAACGCTGTTATTGACCAGAACCTCAGCCAGTCCCAAGTATCCGGGAAGATGCGTCCTATGGCTATGAAACTGCCCACGGACTTGTATGCTTCGGTCTTCGGAGTGAATATCAGACCGAGTTCCTTGACATAGTCCCTTATGGTGACGAAAGTCTTTCTGACTCCGGCCGGTATGGCAGTGAAGAGATTGTATCTGCGGGTCGTGACATTGAAGAATCCGGCAAGATCGTTTTCCAGCATCACCTGTATCTTTCCGGTGGTATCTACCTGAAGCGGTATGTCAAGAGTCTGGCCTTCACGCTGCGCTCCTACAGTTATCGTGCTGTCTTTCAATTCGGAAAGGCGCTCCATAATCTGCTGTACAAGAAACATTTCCTCCCCGTTGACGGATACGATGGCGTCGCCGGGCTGCAGGCCGGAGTCGCGGTTGATGGAGCCCTCCGCAAAATCCTTGACCACAAACGGGAAAGCGAGGTCGAACATACCCGGAGTATTCAGTGCTGCCGGAAGATATAGTTCGTCTATCTTGATTGTCAGCGTGTCACCATCCCGGATTACGGTGGCGGTTTCAGCCTGCGAGCGTATGAGATCTATCTGGAGATTGCTGAAGTTTTCTGTCCGGCGGCCGTCGAAAGCGAGGATTCTGTCACCGTTGCGGAAGCCCATCTCGTATGAGAGTGAGTTGACGGCGATGCCGTAGGTGGCATCTTCGTTGCGCAGGTATTCCTCTCCCCAGCAGCCGAGGATTGCCGAATAGAGGATGATGGCGAGGATAAAGTTGTAGAGCACTCCACCGAACATTATGAAGAAGCGCTGCCAGGCTTTCTTGGTCCTGAATTCCCACGGTTGAGGCGGCAATTTCATCGCCTCTTTGTCCATAGACTCGTCTATCATTCCGGAAATCTTGCAGTATCCTCCGAAAGGAAGCCAGCCTATACCGTATTCTGTCTTGTCGGGATGGGCATCCCAGAGAGGGTCGTCATTTCCGGAAAAGAATTTGAAATGCAATTTGCCGTCAAACTTCTTGAATTTCAAGAGCGAAATCTTCGGATTGAAGAAAAGATAGAATTTCTCCACCCTCGTCTTGAACATTTTGGCGAATGAATAGTGGCCGAACTCGTGGATAACCACAAGAAGTGAAAGAGCCAGAATGACTTGTACAACTTTTAATAAAACTACCATCAGATAAGAAATTTTCTCAATTTTTCAGCGGCAATGCGCTTTGCTTCAAAATCCGTGCTGAAAATATCTTCCAGTGCCGGCTTTTTGATGAAGGTGCCCTCCGCAAGGGTTTCCTCAATGAGGGAAGGAATGGATGTAAAGCGGATGCGCCCCTCCAGAAAAGCCTTTACCGCAACTTCGTTGGCTCCGTTGAGAATGCAGGTGGCGTTGCCGCCGCAAGAAAGAGCTTCATAGGCGAGTTTCAGGCAAGGGAACTTCCGAGTGTCGGGTTTCTCGAACGTCAGCTGCGCAAGAGTCGGGAAATCGAGTCTTGAATTGTTGAGAGTCGTACGGCGGGGATAGGTCAGGGCATATTGTATAGGAACCCTCATATCGGGATTGCTCATCTGCGCGATGACGCTGCCGTCGGTAAACTGCACCATCGAGTGAATGATGGACTGCGGATGTATCACCACTTCTATATCTTGAGGCCGGACGCCGAAGAGCCAGCGGGCCTCGATGACCTCCAGCCCTTTGTTCATCAGACTTGCCGAATCTATCGTGACCTTCGGTCCCATCTTCCAGCGGGGATGATTCAGGGCCATTTCTCTTGTGACGGAGGACATCTCTTCCTGGGAAAAATCCCTGAAAGGACCTCCGGAGCCCGTCAGAAGCAATTTTTCGATATCGGCATTTTCTCCCTGAAGACATTGGAAGATGGCGGAATGTTCCGAATCCACCGGAATTATCGGAGCCTTACATTCGCGCGACAGCGACATTATCAGTTCACCGGCAGCGACAAGTGTCTCCTTGTTGGCCAGAGCAATGGCTTTGCCTGCTCTGATGGCGGCCACAGTAGGTTTGAGACCGCTGAACCCGACCATAGCCGTCAGCACCATATCGACTCCCGATCCGGCAACTATGTCACAGACAGATTCTATACCGGTGAAAACCTTGATATACAGAGGGTCAAGCGCTTCGGAGACTTCGACGTATTTTTCCTCGTTGCATATCACCACCGCGTTGGGTTTGAAACGGCGTGCCTGCTCTATGAGCAGCCGGCTGTTGTTGTTTGCCGTAAGCAGCTCCACTTCGAAAAGATCCGGATGCTGCGCAACCACGTCAAGCGCCTGGGTGCCGATTGAGCCGGTGGAGCCGAGTATTGCAATGTGTCTCTTATCCATCCTGCCTCATTTAGAACGTAATGTAGCGGGCAGGGTCTGCCGCTTCTCCTTCGTGCCAGAGTTCAAACCGGAGACTGACTCCGGAAGCCAATTCCCCGGTGCTGCCTATAATGGCTACGGGCATTCCGGCGGTCACCCTGTCGCCCGCCTTCTTTATCAGCTTCTCGTTATGCTTGTAGACGGAGATAATATTGATGTCGTGCTGAATAGTAATGGTAAAGCCATAAAGGTCGTTCCACCCTGAAGATATGACCGTGCCGTCGAGAACAGCGCAGACAGGAGTGAGGGCCGGAGCGGACACTTCCACGCAAGGATGCCCGATGGCGGGATTGAAGCCCTGTGTCACTATGCCTTTGACCGGCGGATAGAAATGCAGACCTTCAATCTGCTTGATTGCGCCACCCTGACGCCGGATGTCGAACTTCTCTTCGTTTTTCACCTGCTCCCTCAGAAGGGAATCGCTCTTGGAAAATCCGGCCATCGCTTCGGGACTGACCGGTACGGATGCAGCGGCCATCCTTACGGAGTCAAGGGTAAGCGGCTCTCTGCCTGTCACTATTCTCTGGATGTTTGCCAGCTGGAAGTTCCACTGGTCGATGACCTTTTCAAGCGAGTCTATTTTGACGGCGTTGGCCAGAGCCGTGTTTCTGGTTTCTGAGGAAGGGTAGCCCGGTATGGTGCGACGCAAGCCGGTGAAGGCAGTAAGGCAGTATGTTGCGGCCACCAGAACGACGGCGGCAGATACAACGGCGGCCCTGAACCGGCCTCTGGTGGCGGCGAAAGAGAAAATCTTCCGCTGAGATTCCTCTTCGACAATCTCCATTCTCAGCTTTTGAGCCGTACTTTTTTGTTTTATTGCACGTTTTGCCATATAAAAAGGTTACCTTTGCGGTATGGACAGGATAATCGGCATCGACTACGGGCGAAAGCGGACAGGTGTCGCGGCAAGCGACCCTCTTCGTATATTCGCCTCCGCCCTCGAAACCGTTCCGTCTGCAAAGATAATAGAATATCTTCAAAAATACGCGGAAAATGAGGTGATTGAACGCTTCGTCGTGGGCTATCCCATCAATATGGACGGCAAGCCTTCCGAAGCTGCCCGCGACGTGGATGCATTTCTCAACAGACTCCGTAAGGTATTCCCTCAAATACCTGTCACTCTTGAAGATGAGAGATTCACGTCAGTTCTGGCCCACAGAGCGATGATAGATGGAGGAATGAAAAAAAGCGACCGCCGCGACAAGAATTCGGTGGACCGCATAAGCGCCTCGATCATCCTTCAGAGCTGGCTTGACAGGGAATCTTCCAAAACCGTAAACAATACTTCAATATGATACTGCCTATTTACGTCTATGGTTCGCAGGTGTTGCGGGCAAAAGCCGCCGAGGTGAATCCGGCGGAAGAAGAAAACCTCAAAGGATTTGTGGAAGATCTCATAGAGACAATGCACCACGCTGACGGCTGCGGCCTGGCCGCTCCGCAAGTGGGTGTATCCAAGAGAATAGCGGTGGTGGACGGCAACGAACTACGCGACCGTTATCCCGAACTCGAGGGCTTCCATCGCGAGATGATAAATCCGGTGATTGTCGAGGCGAGCGAGGAAACTTCCTCATACGAAGAAGGCTGCCTCAGCATTCCGGGTGTAGATGCAGAAATAGTACGTCCGAAAAAGATAAAGGTACGATATCTGGACGCCGACCTCAAGGAAACGGAGGAAGAATTCGACAATTTCGCTTCCCGTATGGTTCAGCACGAACTCGACCATCTCGACGGAGTGGTCTTCACAGACCGCGCCACCCCTATCCGCAAGAAAATGATAGCCGGCAAGCTGATGAGTATCACCAAAGGCAAGGTCCGCGCTTCATACAGAGTGAAATCAGACAGATGACCGGCAATGGGAGCTTTTCACGCATACGACATCAGAGGCATCTATAATGTCGATTTCGACAGGGAGACAGCATATAAGGTGGGCTATTTCGTACCCGGGCTCCTGGAGGCCGACAGGGTTCTGGTCGGCCGCGATGCCCGAGTCTCTTCTCCGGAAATTCACGAATACCTCGTCAAGGGCATACTGGACAGTGGAGCGGACGTATATGACTTGGGATTGAGTTCAACTCCGATGGTCTATTTCGCTACGGCCCGCCACGGTTTCAAGGCATCCGTCCAGATAACCGCATCTCACAATCCGAAAGAATACAACGGCATGAAGGTTTCTCGCGAGAACGCTCTGCCGGTGGGACTCGACACCGGTCTCGGCCGGATAAGGAAATGGATTGAGGAAGGCCGTCCCACTCCTGTGGCATCCCGCCGGGGAACCATTCACAATTTCGACATCTACAGGGAGTATATAGAGTTCCTCTCCGGTTTCAAGGGGGATTATTCGGACTTGAAGATTGCAATGGACATCTCCAACGGAATGGCCGCCCTCTACGTGAAGGAGCTTTTCGGCCTGCAGCCGTACTATCTGTATGACTCTCTGGACGGCACTTTCCCCAATCACGAGGCAAACCCGCTGATTCCTGAAAACTCCGCCGCCCTTCGCGCCCTCGTACGTGAAAAGGGCTGTGATGCAGGTGTAATCTTCGACGGAGATGCCGACAGGGTTATGTTCATAGACGACAAGGGAGAGTTCATTTCCCCTGACCTAATAATAGCGCTTTTGGGAGACTGGTTTGTCAAGGAGAAAGGGCAGAAGGGCATTGTACTGCAGGACATCAGAAGCTCAAAGTCAGTCGCGGAGGCTCTTGTCCCCCAAGGATGCGAAGTCGCCACCTGGAAGGTGGGGCGGGCGTTCGCCGCACCCCGTCTGCGTGAAATAGGCGGTATCTGGGGAGGCGAACTCGCCGGCCACTACTATTTCCGGGACTTTTTCTACAGCGACAGCGGTCTTCTGGCAAGTCTGCTTGTACTGAGTATTGTCGCATCCCTCAAGAAGGAAGGTTCATCCCTCTCCGAAAGAGTTGCCGGGTTACGCCGCTACTGCAATTCGGGAGAAATCAATTTCAAGCTTGAACGCAAGTCGGAGGCTATGGATGCCGTGAGGGATTTCTTCACAAAGGAGGAGAAGCCGTCCGCTATGTATGATTTCGACGGCTACCGGGTAGAGTTCCCAAATTGGTGGTTCAATATAAGACCGTCCAATACAGAGCCTTATCTTCGCTTTATCTGCGAAGCCTCAAATGAAAGACTGCTTGCTGAAAAGGTGGAAAAGGCCCGGGAGATAATCAGCTCCCTTTCATAATTCCAGAAGCCCTTCCGCTATGCGGAGAGTGATTGTCTCTTCGTCTGCGGCCTCGACAAGGTCTTCGTGGAAAGGAAGTGTGACATTCCTTCCTTTATAGGATACCGTGATGCAGGTGTTGCCCGCGTAGTCTTCCACATCGGTTACAGGTCCGACTGTGGAGCCGTCGGAGGCATTGACTACAGTCAGACCGACTATCGCATCGTCATCTTCACATTCGCCTTCTGCCGATGTGCGCACCTCTTTGCCCACGATGCTTTCCGCCGCCTTGAGCGAGTCGATATTCTCAAATTTTACAATCAGGCGATTGCCCTTGGCTTCGATATCCTCAATAAAAAAAGGAACCGGAAGTCCATCGAAATCGATGAACACCGGTTCTTCAAGATTAAAATCCCCGGGGCCGTCAGAAGCGGGGCTTATGGTGACCCGGCCTTCCATACCCCAGGATTTCAACACCTTCATCCTGAAATTATGCTTCAGGATTCTCTGCAGGAGCCTCAGCGGCAGCCTCAGGAGCAGCTTCTGCTTCAGCCTCAGCGGCAGCTTTCGCAGCCTCTTCAGCAGCAGCGCGTGCAGCTTCCTCAGCTTCAGCCTTCTTCTTTGCGATAGCTTCTGCTCTTTCCTCGTTCACCTTTGCCTCAGCTTTTACGGCGGCTCTTGCAGCCTCATCGGCAGCTTTGCTTACGCTCTGCTTCTTTGAAGCGACCTTTGCGTCCTTTTCAGCTTTCCAGGCATTCCATCTCCTGTCGGCTTCTTCCTGAGAGAAAGCGCCCTTTGCAACTCCACCCTGAAGATGCTTCTTGAGAAGCACACCTTCATAAGAGAGGATACGGCGGGCAGTGGTGGTTGGTTGTGCACCATTGTTGATCCACTTGAGTGCTTTTTCACCGTCGAGAACGATGGTAGCGGGGTTGGTGTTTGGATTGTAGATTCCGATCTGTTCGATCAGACGACCGTCACGCGGTGAGCGCGAGTCGGTAACCACGATGTGAAAGAAAGAGAAATTCTTCTTTCCGTGGCGTGCAAGGCGGATTTTAACAGCCATTTTACAAGTTATTTAATTAATACAATAATTTTAACTTCCCCTTCTTCGCGAGAAAGGGCTCGCAAATGTACAAATATTTTTTCAAATGTTTTGCGACGGGCAGAGACTTTCATCTTAATTTTGAGTATCTTTGTTGTCTGTAACGATTTATTTGATCATATGAAAACCAAAACCACACTTGCTGCCGTGCTTATGACAGTATTGTTCACATCCTGCACAATGAAAGAAAACCCGCTGCTTTCGGAGTCGGACAATCCATTCGGAGCCTATGCGTTCGACAAAATCAAAGTTGAAGACTATAAACCGGCTTTCGAAAAGGCAATCGGAAGCGCGAAGGCCGACATCGCCGCCATCGTGGAATGTACGGACGAACCCACTTTCGAAAACACAGTGGAAGCGCTTGAATTCGCAGGCAGGGACCTCAGCCGCGTGAGCAGCATCTTCTATGCGCTGAACAGCGCCTGCACGAGCCCTGAGATGCAGAAGGTTGCAGAGGAGATTTCTCCTGCAATGACAGAATACAGCATGTCCATAATCCTCAACGAGAAGCTTTTTGCAAGAATCAAGGCTGTCTATGAAAAGAAAGAGTCGCTGAATCTCACCCGGGAACAGGCGAAACTTCTTGAGGACACCTTCAAATCCTTTTCGAGAAACGGCGCAAACCTCGACTCCGCACAAAAAGCGGAATATGCCCGGGTCAGCGAAGAACTATCGCTTGCAACCCTCAAGTTCGGACAGAACAGCCTTGCCGCAACCAACGCATTCACCCTCAATCTTACTGACGAGGCAGATCTTGAAGGTCTTCCGGATTTCGTGAAGGAAGCCGCAGAGAGTGAGGCCGTAAGCCGCAACGAGGAAGGCTGGACCATTACCCTCAATGCTCCGTCTTACGGACCGTTCCTCAAATACAGCACGAGACGCGACCTCAGGGAAAAGATATGGAAAGCATACAACAGCCAGGCTGTCGGAGGGGAATTCGACAACTGTCCTCTTATCCTCAAAATCGCTCAGCTCCGTACCAGAGAGGCCAACATCCTCGGCTACCCTACCTATGCAGCCTATGCGCTGGAAGAGAGAATGGCAAAAAATCAGGAGACAGTCAATGCATTTCTCTCGGATCTGATGGAGAAATCGCTGCCTGCAGCCGCAGCTGAGGTTGCAACCATACAGAAATATGCTGAAGAACACGGCTTTTCAGACAAACTCCAGAGCTGGGATTTCAGCTACTGGGCAAACAGGTACAAAGAGGAGAACTATTCCATCAGCGACGAACTGCTCAAGCCTTACTTCCTGCTGGACAATGTTCAGGCGGCAATTTTCGATCTGGCCGGCCGCCTCTACGGCCTGAAATTCATCCAGCGCGATGATATCCCGGTCTATCATCCGGACGTACGCGCTTTCGAAGTGACCGATGAAAACGGACGTTTCATGGCGCTCTTCTATCTGGACTTCTTCCCTCGCGACAACAAGCGCAGCGGTGCGTGGATGACCACTTTCCGCGACCAGAGCATCCGTGGAGGAGTGGAAGAGAGGCCTTTCGTCACAGTCGTCACCAACTTCACGAAACCGACTGAAAACACTCCTTCCCTGCTGACCTTCGACGAAGTCACCACCATTCTCCACGAATTCGGCCACGCTTTGCACGGGATGCTTGCCGAGGGCTCATACCCTTCACTTACAGGCACCTCGGTGGCACGCGACTTTGTGGAACTCCCTTCACAGATTATGGAGAACTGGGCATACGAACCGGAATATCTCAGGACTTTCGCAAAACACTATCAAAGCGGCGAAGTCATTCCTGACGAACTCATAGAAAAGATTGTGGCCGCAAAGAATTTCAATGCAGGTTACGCTCAGGTCAGACAGCTCAACTTCGGCACCATCGATATGGCATGGCACTCTTCCCCTACCGTTCCTTCCGACGATCCTGTCGCTTTCGAGCAGCAGGTCTTCGCTCCGTCGGCGCTGTTCCCTGCAGTCGAAGGATGCGTGATGACACCTTCCTTCACTCATATCTTCTCAGGCGGATACGCTGCAGGCTACTACTCCTACAAATGGGCGGAGGTGCTTGAAGCTGACGCATTCTCCCTCTTCAAGGAAAAAGGAATCTTCAACAGGGAGGTGGCAGATTCATTCCGCAGGGAGATTCTCTCCCGCGGCAGCATAGAGGAAGAGGCCGTCATCTACCGCAACTTCCGCGGACGCGACCCTCAGCCGGAAGCTCTTCTTGAAAAACTCGGATTGAAATAACGGAAAATGACAAGAAACCTTTACATATACAATACCCTCACCCGCAGCAAGGAACTCTTCAAGCCGATACACGAAGGCGCTGTGGGAATGTATGTCTGCGGTCCTACCGTCTATGGCGACGCACATCTGGGACACGCCCGTCCGGGCATCACCTACGACGTGCTCTTCAGGCTTTTCAAACACCTCGGCTACAAAGTGAGATATGTCAGGAACATTACCGACGTGGGACACCTGGAGCACGATGCCGATGAGGGCGAAGACAAGATTGCAAAAAAGGCCCGTCTGGAGCAACTCGAACCTATGGAAGTGGTACAGTTCTACACGCTGCGCTACCACGACGCTATGAAGCGGCTGAACGTCCTGCCGCCCTCAATCGAGCCGCGCGCTTCCGGCCACATCATAGAGCAGATAGCTCTCGTGCAGAAGATTCTGGATGCAGGACTGGCCTATATAAGCAACGGTTCGGTATATTTCGACGTTGCAAAATACAATGAGGCGCACCACTACGGTGTGCTTTCAGGCAGGAATCTGGAAGACACGAAAGAGGGCACCAGAGCTCTTGACGGACAGAGTGACAAACGCTCCCCGATGGACTTCGCCCTCTGGAAGAAGGCCTCTCCGGAGCACATAATGCACTGGCCTTCACCTTGGAGCGAAGGCTTTCCGGGATGGCATCTGGAGTGTTCGGCAATGAGCGAAAAGTATCTCGGCGAAACTTTCGACATTCACGGCGGCGGTATGGACCTTATGTTTCCCCACCACGAATGTGAACTGGCCCAGAACACTGCATCCCGCGGCCAGGGCGGCGTCCACTACTGGATGCACAACAATATGATAACCATCAACGGGCAGAAGATGGGCAAGTCGCTGGGCAACTTCATCACCCTGGACCAGCTTTTCACCGGAGACCACAAAATTCTGGAAGGAGCCTACAGCCCGATGACGGTGCGCTTCTTCATACTTCAGGCCCACTATCGCAGTCCATTGGACTTCAGCAACGACGCCCTCCGCGCCGCAGAGAAAGGGCTCAAGCGCATTCTTCAGGCCGCAAAAGACCTGAAAGGCCTGCAGGTTTCACCGGGTCAGACTCCTTCCGGGGAGATTGTCGCTCTCAAGGAAAAAGTGTATGAAGCCCTTTGCGACGACCTCAACACTCCTATCGTGCTCTCCCATCTGTTCGACGGCGTGCGCATCATCAACAGCGTGAAGGACGGCTCTCTAACGATAAATCAATCTGACAGGGAAATTCTTTCCGGACTTTTCGGCGACATAATGGAAGGAGTCCTCGGCCTTCAGGACGAATCCGGCAATGAGGGTAGCGGAAAGATGATTGACGGCCTTGTCGGGATGATTCTCGACGTCAGAAAGAGCGCAAAGGCAAACAAGGACTGGGCAACCAGCGACAGGATCCGCGACTCCCTTCAGGAACTGGGCATCCGGATAAAGGATACCAAGGAGGGTTGTGAATGGACAATCGGATAATCTACAAAAAACGAATGATATGACATTGATGAAAACCACATATCTTGGCAATCTCAGATGCGAGGCCGAACATCTCGACAGCGGCGCCAGGATTCAGACAGTGCCTCCGAAGGACAACAACGGCGACGGTACGAAATTCTCTCCGACAGACCTTTTTGCAACCTCTCTCGGCTGCTGTATGCTTTCAATCGTGGGAATGGCCGCAGCCACGCATGGTTTTTCCATTGACGGGACTACCATTACCACGGAAAAAGTGATGGCGGCAAACCCGCGCCGCGTAGCTGAACTCCGGCTGGACATCGCATTTCCCGAGGGCGCCAATTACTCCGACAAGGAAAAGGCCATAATTGAAAATGCTGCCCGCACCTGCCCCGTAGCAAACAGTATCAGCCCTGAAATCAAAAAAATAATTAATTTCATTTACAGATAATTATATTTTTCTGTTGCAATATCAGAAAAATTTATACCTTTGCAGTCCCAAACACTGAGGTATGGTGTAATGGCAGCACAAGAGATTCTGGTCCTCTTAGTGGCGGTTCGAATCCGTCTACCTCAACAAAATTGGGATCTGATGGCGGGGTAGCTCAGTCTGTTAGAGCGCATGATTCATAATCATGAGGTCTCCAGTTCAATCCTGGATCCCGCTACAAGCTGAAGCACTTGCTAAAATGCAAGTGCTTTTTTCGTATATATGAAAAATATCCTCCACATCATCCTGGCAGTCGCAGTATGCGGCCCTTTGGCCGGCTGTC
>JAGHST010000034.1 GCA_018065695.1 Candidatus Cacconaster caballi
ACTTGCAAGTACAAATCCAGCGTGCTTGTAGAATTCAATATTGCCTTCCATACATAATACTCCTATCCCCATTTCGCGAGCCTTCTCAATCGAATAGTTCAGCAATTTAAGGCCATATCCCTTGCGCTTGTAATCCGGATGAATACTGATAGGGCCGAATGTCCAGGCCGGCATCGCGCTGCCATCTTCGCGGATTATTTCTGCCCTGGAATACATCACGTGGCCGATGATCCTGCCGTCTTCCTCCATCACGAAGTCCAGTTCAGGGATAAGGTCGGGATTGCTGCGGTAATGGTGCAGCACGAAATGCTCAACGCATCCCGGCGCATAGACGTTCCAGAATGCTTCGCGTGTCAGTTCTTCGACCTCGCGGTAATCTTCGGGCTTTTCAAGTCTGATGTTCATATTTTGCTAATATATCTCCACAGGGACCTGGATAATGGTCAGCCATTTGTCCGAATCTTCCTGATTCCAGATTCCGTCTATATAGACCGCACGCGGATTACCTGCAATCTTATAGCCTTCCTTTTCGAGCCAGGCAAAAAGGTCAATGTATGCCTGATACAGCCTGCCATACGCCCCGAACACCTTCAGACAGGCCGCCTTCGGAACCTCCGGAATGTCCTTGAACTTAATGATATCGGAGTCCTTGCCTTTGGCGGTCACTTTCTCGCAATACTCGATATCAATATCCTGAGGCTTGTACCCTCCGTGTTCGATGGTGTAGCAGTAACCAGGTTCCGGGCACTCGCAGCCCAGGAGGGTCATTTCAGGACCGATGACCTCGTAGCACAAGCGGCCGAGGTCTTCGTAAGAAGGGATAACTGTGCGGTGTGACGCCACGGTGATTGCAGGCAGACTTTCAAAATAAACTTTTTCCATTTTGTGTAATTTCTTTCGGGAAGCCACCACAGCCTTAAGCATTCTTTTACGCTCCTGCAGCACCTCAAGTTCGGCCTCGCAGGCTCTGATCTTCTCCTCAAGCGACTCGATAGAAGGAAAATGACTGTCATCTTCCCATAAGTTGCGTATCTCTTCAAGAGAATATCCAAGGCTCTTGAGAGTCGTGATGCTCTGTAACTGTTGCAACTGTCCTACGGCATAATAGCGATAACCTGATTCGCGGTCGATGATTGACGGCCGCAGGAGGTCTATTTCCTCATAATGCCGCAGGGCCCGTACAGTTACTCTGCCAAGGCGTGATAGTTCCCCGATTTTCAAACGATTTTTGTTCATAACATCTGTGCACTGATTGTTAACGCCTGCAAAGATATATACTGCCGTAGGGTACGAGTCAAGAGTTAAAAGAAGAAATTTCAATGAGATTTCCGTCCGGGTCCGCTATATAGCAGGTGCGCTGGCCCCAGGGTTCGGTCGTCGGCTCAAGAACAGGCTTGGCACCCACTTCGACAGCGAGTTTGAATTCCCTGTCAACATCAGCGAAAGCAGGCACATCCAATGAAATTTCCATCGTTCCGTTGACATCGTCAGGATAGGTGAAAGATCTTGACACCATCTTTTCAAATTCTATGCGCGGAAAAAGAAGGATGCGCATATCGTCAAGCCTCATTTCTACATTTGGCTGGACTCCATCCCAATCGGTCGTGAATCCGAACACTTTTGTATAGAAATCTACGATTTGCTTGTTCGCCCTCGTAAAAAGAGCGATTGTGTTGAATGTAAACCGTTTGCTCATATTGCGTAATCAAGTCTCATTATTCTTACCGGTTTGTCGCCACCGATTTCCAGACCGGGGCATAGCGTTTCCTTGCCTGTATCGACGAACCCGCATTTCTCCATAACCCTGCCGGAAGCATATTTGAACAGCATCTCGGCGTCCGATTCGCGCCAGGGCCTTAGAATCAGTCTATTTGTTTCTAAAATCATCATTTTCTTCTCATTATCTTTGATGCATACCCGATCATTCTCTCAGGGAATCAGCAGACCTGCTCGACTGAGTCGCGCTCAACGTACCAGAGATAGCCGGAAACTGCACTGAAGCCCATCGAGCGGATATGACCGCAATAGCGGGCCACCTGCTCCCTGTGTTTCTGCAGAGGCCTGCCGAACTTATAGTCGATGACGATTGCACTGGAGGCGGACTCATCCACCAACACCCTGTCAGGACGCTCCACGGAGCCGTCGGCAAGAATTATGGAAGCCTCGTTGAGAGACACGAAGGTACCGTCAAACCAGTGTCTGCCCGAGACAGCCTTCATATGAGACGAAAGGAATCCCAGCGCGTCACCGTCCGCTCCGCACGCCTTTTCCAGGTCTTCTTCCCTGTCCACCTTGGAAAGTATGTCGTGATAGGCGATTCCTTTCATTCGGGGGCTGACGTCCGGATTGAAATAGTCTTCCCATTGGGTAGATACCTTCAAACGCTCAGCCAGAGGCACCACAGCAAAACTGTTCTGCAATTCTCCCTCCACTGTTTCCTTCTCTGATTCAAACTTTTCCAGAGTACCCAGAGCCATCGTGTCATCTTCATCCAACCTTTCACTGCAGTATTTGAACAGCAGATTGGCAAAAGAGGTGATACGGAAATCATTTCTCTTCGAAGGAGCCTTTGCATATACCGTCAACTGGCTCCGCGCCCTTGTAAAGGCCACATATACGGTATTTATAACATCCACATACTCATATTTTTTTTCCGTATCATAATCCTCCTTGAAGGAGGTATTTTCAAGTCCGGAGCAGATTTTTACCGGCACTATTCCTGCCTCCGGAAAATCGTTTTCAGCACGGCACCATACAGTAGGGGCTATATTTCCCCTCGGGGAGAAAGGCTCGTCAAGGAAAGGCACTATGACGGCATCCAGACTCAAACCCTTTGATTTGTGAATCGTCATTACCCGTATGGCGTTGCGTCCTTTCGGAGCACAAATGCTCTTCTTCTCCCCCGATTCTTCCCAATACTTGACGAATCCCCTTAAGGATGAACCATATTTGTCCTGATAGCTCAACACACAGTCCAGAAAAGCGTTGACAAACGGAACATCCCGCTCCGCCACACCTCCCGGTATTGACGCTATCATATTTTCACACATTCCATAGAGGGAACATCCGGCGCCTTCCGCCGCCTCAATCCCCTGAAGCGAAAGCAGTCTGCTTGCAGGTGAATCAGGGTCCGCCTTACAACTCAAGCGGTTGATTATCCGCTGCACGCACTCCGACGAACTGACCAGAAGAGAATCTTCAGTCATCACGTCATATCCGTTGTCAATCAGGAACTGTGCAACATCGGCACCTTCGCTGTTCTTTCTGACAAGCACAGTAATATCCTTGCAGGTGTAACCGGCGGAGAGCATCTCCCGGATATCGCCCAGCATCCTGCGCATAGCCTCAGCCTTCCAGTCCTCTCCACCGGGGATATCCACAAACCCTATCTTGACTCTGCCCCGATATACGTTTTTCCGCTCTTCGGGAATTTTCTGGGTGCAGCCGGAATAAATCCTTCCGATTTCTTCTCCGGCTTCAGGCTTTTCAAGAGCGACATATTCACTGACCTTTGAGAAAAGGTCGTTGTTGAATCCGACTATGCACTCTCCGCTTCGCCAGTTGGCGGAAAGCGGATTGTCTGAGGAAGAGTAGTCCTCGATATTCTCTCTGCCCAGATCCCGATAGACATAATCGCTGATGAGTCTCCAGTCGGAGCCCCTCCACCTGTAGATGGACTGCTTTATGTCACCCACAATCAGATTCGAGCACCCCTTCGCCACCGACTCGTTGAACAGAGGCTTGAAGTTGTCCCATTGAAGGACTGAAGTATCCTGCGACTCGTCCAACATGATATGGTCGAAACGGTTGCCAATTTTCTCATATATGAAAGGCGTGTCATTGCCGTCGATTATGCGGCTCAGAAGGTCTGTGGTCTCACCGAGCAGCACCACGTTGTTTTCTGAAAGATAGGTATTAAGATGTTTGTACAGGTCTGAATATATGCCCAGCAGATAGAGATTCTTCCGTATGACGGCGGCAGTGAGACAGCGTCTGTGTTCCCGTTCGGACAGAGCGATGGCCTCGGCAATCAAATTCCGAAGTTGCGGATAGGCGTCAGACGCCATCTTCGCAAGACTGTCGTAGAGGTCGTTTGTCGCAGCAGTCTCCATTATGCCCCGGGCCCATTTTTCGAACAACCTGATTTTCGTCTTGGATTTACCTTTGAAGTCGTCCCACCCGAGGCTCTGCTCACGAAGCCATTCGAGCACTCCGCTTCCGATGCGGCGTCCTTCATTCTCATAGACGGATATAATCTCCCCGAGATTCTCGTCAAGCTCACGCAAACGGTTCCTGTCGCCTTGAAAGGCAGTGCTGTCCCGTCTGATTTTCAACTTGAAATCTTCTTTGAAGAAGTGCGAGGACAGTTCTTCGAGAGGCCCCTTCATATTCCAGCTCTTTCCCTCCTGAATCTGCCGGAAGGAGAACTCCTTCAACCATTCAAGCAAATCCGAATTGGCCTCTTCACCGAGAGAATCCAGCATCATATCCACAGCCTGCGAGAGCACGGCACCCTGGTCCAGTTCCACCCGATATGAAGCATACTGCCCTATCTCTCTGGCGAACGCCCGCATCACAGTCTGGAAAAAGCTGTCGATTGTGCAGATTGAAAAGCTTGAATAATCGTGTAGAATCCTCGTAAGACGTCTCCCTGCCTTTTCGCTGCGGGGATCCCCGGCATCAGAAGCCATTTCAGAGAGCCGTTCCACAATGCGGGACTTCATCTCTTCGGTGGCCTTGTTGGTGAAAGTAACGGCAAGAATATGCTTGTAACTATCCTCTCCGCCTTCCAGAAGCAGGTCTATATATCTTTGCGTCAGGAAATGAGTCTTTCCTGCTCCGGCCGAAGCCTTTACAAGTTCTACTGCTTTTTGCATACCTTTCTGAAATTACAATACTTGCAGACATTGTCATTATCCGCGTTCGCGCTGAAAGGCACTCCCGGGTCGAATATTTCCTCTACCAGAGCACCCAGCATCCGGCGAAAGTCCTCCATATTCTCGTCACTGATAATCCCTTCGATAGGTTTGTCCCCGAAGAGATCACGCACAGAATAGATGCAGGGAACATATCTGCCGCCATCCTTCATCTGCATCATAAGAGCATAGAAATAGAGTTGGAAGGCTATATGCTGCCTCTTATCACCGACAAAATTGAACAGACTCTCCACGTCTTTACATTCCGAATATCCCTTTGCCGTACCGGTCTTGTAGTCAACCACGCGCAGCCTGCCCCCGACAAAGTCGGTACGGTCTATTTTAGAGTAGAATCTGACGCTCCGCCCAATAGTTGCGACAGGCCATTCAACGCCTACCTTATGCTCGGCTCCTTTCATTTCGAACGGACACAGTTCCATATCGGTTTCGAGGACCTTTTCCACGTATTTTATTATTATACTCTTGAGAATAAGATTGTTTCCTTCGATTTCCGTTATCTTTGCCTCGCTCAGCAGTGCATTGTCCACCAATTTTTCCAGGAAGGCGGCATCTTTTTTTATGGCGGCAATGTCCTTTTTTTCTATGCTCCTGTCCACCATCGGTGCATAGATATTCTCCATCACCTTATGGAATACCGAGCCGAAAGTATTGGCCTCCAACTCTTCGCTTACGGAATTGTCCTGGCCGAGGCCGAGGATATATTCGTAGTAATACTTCAATTTGCAATCCAGATAACAGTTCAACGACGTTGCGGAGAATGGGCTCGTCTTTTCTCCGGTGACGAACTTTTCCATAATCAGTTTCATCACCTCAGGACCCTTTTCCACGGATGAGGATTCCTGCGGCATCGCGCCTGACAGAGAATATGATACAACCTTCTCTTCCATAGGCACTTTAAAGTGATATCGCAACTGTTTGACATAACGGCTCTCCTCTCCGTTCTGCAGTCCTTCGGTTCTTGAATCGTACAGCAGATAGATATTTTCAGCACGGAATATGCTTCTGTAGAAATAGTATGCCCCTATCGAATCCTGCAGTTCATAGGTAGGCAGGCCGAAACCTATGCGGAGATTGTAAGGTACGAAGGAGGCGCTCACGCTCTTTTTCGGGAATACACCCTCTCCTACCGAAAGCATTATTATATTTTTGAAATCCAATGCTCTTGTCTCAAGCGGCCCCATTATCTGAAGCCCGTCCAGCGGCTCTCCGCGATACGGTATCGAAAGCAGGGACACATACTGCGAGAGCAGTTTGTACCAGGTGGACGGCACCATTTGCAGATAGTCAAGCTCTATGGAGGAGAGTTTCTGCACCGCTTCGCAATACCTGCTGAGAAACTCCTTCTCGATGCCATTCTGTCCTGCCTGAACACACCAGACGACTGAAATAAGATATCTGGCGATACCTTCCGCTGAAGGAATGTACCTGAAAATTGTGGAGAATGCATCTCCTTGCCCGACAAGGTAATCCTGCGGTACAAAAATCCGATTTGCAGAGGCTATCTCCTCCCTGACTCTACGGACTGTTGCAGGTTCACTCACGGCAGCGAAATATGGATGGTCCAGAATGTCAGTGACATCACTGTGATAGAAGTGCGGCTTCCCCCCTTTTGTTCTGACATTCTGGTGAAGGTGTTCAACTATTGTGAAAAAGCCGGCCACGTCGCTTGCCACAAGCGGATATCCCATCGTGACGTTAATCTTTCCTATAGTCTCGGGCACAGCACCCAACATCGGAAAAAGAAGACTTTCATCGGGCAGTACCAGAGCCGTTTCGACCGGATCCTCCATCAGGCCGCGGGACTGGAGGTCAGCCAGAATCTGCGACGCCTTGCGTGTCTGGCCCACAGACGAAGGCACGGCAATCACCTCGAAGTGCTGCTCAGGGGCAGTATCCACACCTTCGAGAGAATGCTTCGAAGGATACCGCCTGACGTTTTCGGAGATGAAATGGCTGGCGCGATTTGTTTTGTTGCATACCATTTCTCCGTAGAAATCCCAGTAGAAATCGCCGAATCCCTCCTTGCAAATCTTGTCGAGAAGTATTTTCTCACATTCATTCAAAGCATTGAGGCCTACGAACACTACCTGCGGATGACGCGCCTTCAAATGTGTGAGGTCGCAGTTCTCCGCCACACTGCGGTATATCATTCCGGGATATGCAATGCCCCTGTCCTGAAGGACGCTGCGGAAACGCCGGTAGAGCGGCAGAAGAATATCCCACATCCGCAGGAACATACGCTTTTTGTCGATTGGCTGCGAGCTGATATTTTCCGGATTGAATCCGCTGCAGAACTGCGCTATGGCCTCTTTCTGAGTCTGTGACAGAAAATCATAGTCGGAGGATATCTCCTTCAGCTCCTTTATATTCACCAGAAGTTTGTCGGCCTGAACCAGATACTTGTCGATGTCGTCGAAATCCCGCAGAATGATGTCACCCCAGAATATGAATCTGTCAAATGTCTCCTGCTCTGCTCCTTCCCTCTGTGGAAAGACCTCCACATAGCAATCGTACAGCACTTTCAGCAGTTCTATCCTGTCCGCCGGCCTCAGACCGGAAAGATCCTGGAAAAGTTCGTCGATGGTGACGAGCCGCGGAGAGAAAAGAGATTTGCCGGCGGCAAGGCCCAGATACCGGCGGAAAAATATGGAGGAACGTCTGTTCGGAAATACAAAACAGAATTCCCTGAGGCCGTCAACTTCCGCAAACACCCCCGCTACTTCTTCGAGAAATTTTTTCATGCGTTATTGTTGATGCTTACAATCGGCTTTTTATTTCAGCGGAAGATGTTTCATATCCTGGTTTTTCAAGCAGGGCAAACATATTTTTCTTGTAATCTTCCACCCCCGGCTGATTGAAAGGATTGATTCCCAGCACATAAGCGCTCACTCCGCAGGCCACTTCGAAAAAGTAGAAGAGTTCGCCGAGGCAGCGTTCGTCCAGTTTATCCAACGTTATCTCAATATTGGGAACCCCGCCATCGATATGGGCCAGCCTCGTACCGGCCTGAGCCATACGGTTGCAGTGCTCCACTCTCTTGCCGGAAAGATAGTCAAGACCGTCGAGATTTGCGCCGTCGGCCTCAATCGTGACAATCCGCTTCTGTGAAGCTATGGTCAGGACAGTTTCGAAGAGCATCCTTTCCCCCTGCTGAATATACTGTCCCATAGAATGGAGGTCTGTGGTAAAGATGGCGCTGGAAGGAAAAATGCCCTTGCCGCACTTGCCTTCGCTTTCGCCGAAAAGCTGTTTGAACCACTCCCCCACATATTGCATCTTCGGATTGAAGCTTGCCAGAAGTTCCACCTTCCTTCCACTGTCGTACAGGGCATTGCGCATTGCAGCATATTGGATTGCCGGATTTTCCGGAGAGCATTCCTTCAATGCATCTTCGGCCCGGCGAGCTCCGTCCAACAAAGCCTCTATATCAAAACCTGCCAATGCTATCGGCAGCAGACCCACGGGACTCAGCACACTGTAGCGCCCACCCACATTGTCCTCTATCACGAAGGATGTGTAGCCTTCTGCATCTGAAAGGGATTTGAGTGCTCCCCTTGCCCTGTCCGTCACCGCCACGATGCGGCGTCCGGCCTCCTGCTTGCCGTACTTTTCTTCTATATGTTTTTTCACAAGACGGAAGGCCACCGCCGGTTCGGTGGTCGTACCGCTCTTGGAAATCACCACGCAAGCGACGTTTCTTATGCTTATGAGGTCCATAAGTTCGGCCGTGTAATCTTCCGAAAGATTCTGGCCGGCAAACACCACCTGAGGAGCACCAGTGCGGTCCAGATATGGAGCGAAACTATGGTTGAGAGCCTCTATGGCCGCTTTTGCCCCCAGATACGAACCTCCGATGCCTATCACCACCACAAGATCCACGCCCATCGCTATCCATCGTTCCACAATATCCAGACACGCTGCGGTCTGAGCCTTGTCTGTCTGCGAAGGAAGATGAAGCCAGCCGATGAAATCATTTCCTTCGCCGGTACCTTCCATCAGTGTAGTGTGGGCCTCGCGGGCCTTTGAGACATATTTTTCAAATTCACTCTTTGCCACGAATTTTCCGCAGCCTTTCAAATCCACTCGTATCATAACCGTGTTTGCTTTATATCCATATATTCTTTATCTGTCAACAGATTGTCTCCGGCGGCGGCGGCAACGGCCATTCGGTCGCACTGCTCGTTTTCAATATGGCCGTTATGCCCTTTCACCCATTCAAAACGCACACGGTGACGACGATATGCCGCGAGAAAACGCATCCACAGGTCCCTGTTGGCCTTACCGCCGAAATCCGGCTTCTTCTCCCAGGAAAAGAGCCAGCCCTTCTCCACGGCATTTACCACATACGAAGAATCACTCCGGACGGTTATCTCCGCATTGTCCCATCTGACAGCCTCAAGGGCAGTAATGACTGCAAGCAGTTCCATCCTGTTGTTGGTGGTGCAGGCATACCCGGCGGAAATGCATCTCTCAAGACTCCCGCAGCGCATTATCACGCCATAGCCGCCCGGTCCGGGATTGCCGGAACAGGCTCCGTCAGTATATACCACAATGGGAGCCTTATCCATATCCTATTATTCAGGCAGTATGGTGCGTTCGTACTTAGGACCCTCGAAACGTTTTATTTCCATAGGGTTGGCCGACATCTCGGCATATCTTGCCCTGTTGTTGCAGAGATCTATCGCGGAATAGATGGCATACTTCATAGGGTCAGGGCTGGCGAGGTATTTTCCGGCTATGTCATAGCCTGTGCCGTGATCGGGAGAGGTGCGCACTATCGAAAGTCCTGCCGTATAATTCACACCGTTGTCGAAAGCCATTGCCTTGAAAGGGATGAGACCCTGGTCGTGATACATGGCCAGGACTCCGTCGAACTTGCGCTGGGCGTTCGAGCCGAAGAAGCCGTCGGGAGAATAAGGACCGAAGGCCAGAATGTTCAGCTGCGAGTTGGCCTCTTCGATGGCCGGTACAATCACGTCCTTCTCTTCAGTGCCGAGAGACCCGTCGTCCCCCGCGTGCGGATTGAGACCGAGTACGGCAATCTTGGGACGCTCGCGGCCGAAATCCCTTATGAGAGAATCGTTCATCAGTTTGAGCTTGCTGAGGATGGCATCTTTCGTGATGGCGGCACTTACCTTCGACAATGGCAAATGGTTGGTCACGACACCCACCCTGAACATTTCCGAGCAAAGGAACATCAGCCCGTCCTTGGCTCCGAACTCGTGGATGAAATATTCCGTATGGCCTGGAAAAGCAAAACCTGCGGAAGCCATTGTATGTTTATTGAAAGGCGCTGTCACAATGGCATCCAAAGCTCCGCGCTTGGCATCCGCCACAGCGGCCTGCAGCGATATGAGCGCTGCTTTCGCACCGTCAGCCGTCGGCTGCCCTACCTCCATCGAAAGATTGTCGGGTACGGCGTTGATGATGTTCACCCTCTTTGGACGGGCATCCTCTGCAGAGTTGATGATATTGGTCGCCATCTGTTCGGCTTCAATAATATGCTTGCGGTAGTAGCCGAAAAAACGCGACGAACCATATACGACAGGGATGCACATATCAAGCATTCTCGCATCTGAGAGAGCCTTGATGATAACCTCATAGCCGATGCCGTTGGTATCACCCTGAGTTATTCCGACAACAATTTTCTTTCCCATACCCTATCAGTCATCTATGCGGAGAAATCCACCTTTTCTGTTGAATTCTAGTTCAAGTCCCGTATTCAATTCCAGTTCGTATCCCCACGCCTTGACCTTCACTTTGGTAATCAGCGAAGAAGGGAAATTTGTCTGCACATAGGCCGGAACTGACGCAGGAATCAGCTTGATGACCGATTCTGGAACCGCCTTGTATTTGCAATCGATTTCTTCCCAATTGCCTGCATGGTCGAACTCAATTTCGGAAGCGTCTGAAAAACGCACCTCGTAGCTATGGGCGTCTCTCATGCAATAGGCCACCGTAGCCACATCGAAATTGGTTTTCACAAAGTTTTGGGAAACTGTCGGAAGTTGCTCGAAAGGAATTACATAATCATCATCCGGAGCTGCAATGGCCACAATCGAAGTTAGCGCCAAAGCGATACAGAAAAGGATTGAATACTTTTTCATATGAATTAAAAAATTGATTGTTTCATTCGTTTTATATCAGGTGCAAGTTACTAATTCTTCAAAAAGTGTGCAAGAGTTTTCGATATTGTTCCGAAATTCATTTAAATGGTATATCTTTGTGAAAGTATAACCTATATACAATCTGCAATTACACAAAAGCATACCGCCGAAAATGTTACTGTCCAAAGAAATCGTAGTCTATCTGAACCTTGCAGGATGCAGGGTCAAACAATTCACATCCAATCTTTTGAGAAAGAACAACGTGGATCTGACCCCGGAGCAGTTCCTGACTCTGGACATTCTCTGGAATCAGGGCGCAATGTCCCAGACAGCCCTCTCCGAGGAGATGCAGAAAGACAAGAATTCCATCACTCAACTGGTGGATGCCCTGGAGCGCAAAGGTTTCGTAAGCAGGCAGCGGGACAGGAAAGACCGCCGATCCAATACAGTCGTACTCACGGAAAAGGCTGAAATGATGAAAGAAGAGACGAAACAATTTGGTGTCTCAATGCTGGACGAATTGCTCAAGGGCCTGGAAGAAGAAGAGTTGCGCAGCTTCCTTGCAACTCTCAAGAAAATTACCGACGTGATGAAATAGCAAATCGAAGCTGATATGGCCGGAATATTGGACAGCGAAATCAAATTTCTTCCGGGAGTCGGGCCCCGCAGGGCTGAGATTCTCGGGAGCGAGCTGGGAATCTTCAATTTCCGGGATATGCTCAATTTCTTTCCGTTCCGCTATATCGACAGGTCCTGTTTCCACTGCGTCAGGGATATAGATTCCACCGCAGTCCATATCCAGCTGCGTGGCCGCATCACACAGACAGACAAGGTCGGCACAGGCAGGGCGCTTCGCCTCGTGGCCAAATTCACCGACGGTACGGGCTACATCGACCTCGTCTTCTTCAAAGGCATAAAGTGGATCGAAGACAAACTCAAGCCCGGCCGCGAATACATAGTCTTCGGCAAGCCTTCCATATTCAATCAGGGCTACAATATGGTCCACCCGGAGGTGGATCCGATTGAAAGCGGCGGTGCTCCCGGGGCCGGTGCGATAGCAGGCGTCTATTCTTCCACGGAAAAAGTCAAGAACGCAGGCATTACCAACAAGATGTTCGAGAAGATGGAACGCGCACTGCTGGACAAATGCCTGAGTTCGGTGGAGGAGACGCTGCCCGCCTATATTCTGGATCAGAAGAGACTCTGCCCTCTTAAAGAAGCGCTTCTCAATATCCACTTCCCATCCTCGCTCCAGAATCTGGAATGTGCGCGACGCAGACTGAAGTTCGAAGAACTTTTCTATCTCCAGCTCTCGCTGCTCAAACAGAAGCAAGCCCGCACCAGAGCATCGAGCGGAGTGGTTTTCAAAAGAATAGGCGAAAATTTCAACAAGACCTACGAAGGCCTCCCCTTCCCGCTCACCGGAGCGCAGAAGAGAGTGCTCAAAGAGATAAGGGCCGATGTTGCAAGCGGACTTCAGATGAACCGGCTCCTGCAGGGCGACGTCGGAAGCGGCAAGACTCTGGTGGCTATACTCGCAGCAATGATGGCAGTGGACAACGGCTATCAGGCCTGCATTATGGCCCCTACGGAAGTCCTTGCCCAACAGCACTACAACGGCGTATTCAAATTCATCCGCAACACCGGCGTGAAGGTTGCTCTCCTGACAGGCACCACAAAGCAGAAAGAGCGCGATGCAATACACTCCGGCCTTATTGACGGCTCCATTGACATCATATTCGGCACGCACGCTCTAATAGAGGACACCGTTCAGTTCAAGAGCCTCGCCCTCGCCGTAATCGACGAGCAGCACCGTTTCGGAGTGGAGCAGCGCAGCAGGCTCTGGTCAAAAGCAGCCATAGCCCCACACGTGCTGGTGATGACCGCCACCCCTATCCCCCGCACTCTGGCAATGACACTCTACGGAGACCTTGACGTTTCCGTTCTGGACGAACTGCCTCCCGGCCGAAAACCTATAGAGACCGTCCATTGGACCGAAACTCAGCGAGGCACACTCTACAACTTCATGAGGAAGCAGATCGAACTCGGCCGACAGGTATTCGTAGTCTATCCTCTCATCAAGGAGTCGGAAAAGATGGACTACAAGAATCTTCAGGACGGCTATATGGCCATCACTGAAGCATTCCCGGCTCCGAAGTATGTCACGGCGGTGGTCCACGGCCAGCAGAAAGCCGAGAACAAGGCATTCGATATGGATCTGTTCGCCAAAGGCAAGGCTCACATTCTAGTGGCGACTTCGGTGATTGAAGTGGGAGTGGACGTGCCCAACGCCTCCGTTATGGTCATCGAAAGTGCCGAGAGATTCGGCCTGTCACAGCTTCACCAGCTTCGCGGCCGCGTAGGCCGGGGTGCAGATAAATCCTACTGCGTGCTTATGACGGGCTACAAACTTTCCAAGGAATCTAAAGAGCGCATCGAACTGATGTGTTCCACCAACGACGGCTTCGAACTGGCCGAAGCGGATATGAGGATGAGAGGGCCCGGAGATTTTGAAGGTACCCGGCAGAGCGGCCTTGCAATAGACCTTCACATAGCCAGTCTCGGCAAGGATTCTCACCTTCTGGAAGAAGCGCGCAATCTGGCTCTCCGGATTCTCGAATCGGACCCCGAATTCTCTTCCGCGGAGAACAGGATGCTCGCACTGCATCTAAGCGAGATACGCCAAAGCGCACCGCAGGACTTTTCAAACATATCATAAACTACCGACTTTCAAATGTATTATATAGGAGCACACGTCAGCACTTCGGGAGGCATAGAGAACGCCCCTCTCGCAGCAAAGGCCATCGGAGCCACAGCATTCGCGCTTTTTACAAAAAACCAGAGACAATGGACAGCCGCACCTCTCCCGGCGGAGAGTATCGCGGCATTCAAGCGCAACTGCAGTGAATGCGGATTCACTTCCGATGCCATTCTCCCGCACGACAGCTATCTGATAAACCTCGGCTCTGCGGACAGCGAAAAGCTTGCACAGTCACGCACGGCCTTCATCGACGAGATGTCGCGTTGCGCCCAACTGGGGCTCAACCGCCTCAACTTCCACCCCGGAAGCCATCTGAATGCAATAAGCGAAGACGAATGCATCCGCCTGATTGCCGAATCCATCAATATTGCGCTGGACAGAACGGAGGGTGTCTCGGCAGTCATCGAAAACACAGCCGGGCAGGGCACAAATCTCGGCTACCGCTTCGAACATCTGGCGGCCATCATCGACAAGGTCGAGGACAAGAGCCGAGTAGGTGTCTGCATAGACACTTGCCACGCATTTGCAGCAGGATACGACCTCCGTCCCGCCTCTTCTGCGGACCTTTTCGCAATGGAAGACGGCTTCAGGAAGGTATTTGACGAATTCGACCGCACGGTGGGCTTCAGATATCTTCGCGGAATGCATCTGAACGATGCCAAAAAGCCTTCAGGCAGCCGCGTAGACCGTCACGAAGTGCTTGGCGGCGGGGAAATAGGATGGGCTCTCTTCGAGCGCATTGTTTCGGACCCCCGATTCGAGAACATTCCCCTGATTCTGGAAACTCCGCAGCCGCAGCTATGGGCCGATGAGATAGCTCATCTGATGGGGCCGCTCCAGTTGAGTCCGAAAGCGAAGTCGTAACTGTTTCCGTCCGCATCCCGGTAACATTCCATATCGCGCGGAACATCCTCACACTGCAGTTCGACCGTCCGCATATTTGCCGGAAGTTGGAGCGGAAGTCTGCCGGAAGGTTCGAATTTGCCGCTGACAACATCCAGAAGAGCATTGTTGGACACTCCGAAACTCAAAAGCATAGCATCCGAGTAAGGCTCTATCTCCGATGGCACGAACGGCCTGTCGGTAGCAACTATCACGACAACAGGCTTTTCACCCATCAGTTTTTTGGTTTCTATGACAAGACGCATATCGGATTCGTTGAACGACGTCTCGGTCAGACCTTTGTATGAGCGGTTGGAAGAATCTTCCGTAGGGTCTCCGCCTCCGATGCTCTCCTCGCGCGCATACTCTGCCGTATATGGCGAATACTGAAGGCTGACGGGCTGATAATGGCCATCTTCGCCCTCTTTTTCCGGTAATATGTAACCCCAGTGGCCAAACGGGCACTTTATGGAGACCAGAGCGAAATCGGCCTCCTCGGGAGAAGATACCGATTCAAAATAATCTCCCAGAAGTTCACTTCCGAACGGATATTCTTCATATCCCGGAATCGGCTTCATCCAATGGTTTAGAGCGGGAGCCACTTTGCGCAGAGGCTGATAGACTTTCGCCCTTTCTTTCTGAGGCAGGGCGTTCGCGTGGTTCTTGACCATCACGACAGATTTCAGCTGAGCTTCGTATCCCGCCTCTACAAACTCCCTGCAGCCGACAACTTCTGCTGCATAGGAGGTATCCACGTAAGGGTTTTCAAAGTTTCCCACCCTGAAGATGTTGACCAGAATCCTTGTAGCGGAAAGTTCGAACCGCTCACGGGCACTCTCCTCTCCGTATTTTTCCTCCCAAAGCCTGTATGCCTCCAGACTGACGTCATTGTCGGCCGTACCGCCGAGCTGGTCCACTCCGGCTTCGAAGCACTTCAAGCGTTTTTCGGCCGGACTGAGAGTTTCGACTCCCCAGGGTTTTCCTTTGTGCAGATACACTTTCTCATAATCGCCGACAATGCCCCAGTCGGTGCATACAACCCCCTCAAAGCGGTACTTGTCTCTGAGAAGCTCCTGTATGATATAGTGGCTGAAACCGTTTGCCACATCCTTACCGGAAGGGTCCTGTCCCACCGAGATTGTATAGTAAGGCATCACTGCCGATGCCATCTTCGTGCCGCCTTCGAGTTTGAACGCTCCGTCAACGAACGGAATGAGATGGGCCTTGAAATTGTCACCGGGATAGACCGCATACTTGCCTATTCCGAAGTGGGCGTCACGTCCGCCCTCTCCCGTACCGCCGCCGGGCCAGTGCTTGACCATACAGTTGACCGACAGCCGGCCCCATCCGTCCTTGGAGCCCGGAGTGGTCTGCATCGCGTCGCAGTACGCTCTGACAAGGTCGCGGTTCAATTCAGGATCTTCACTGAAAGTGCCGTAGAACCTCCTCCAGCGCGGGTCAGTGGAAAGATCGGCTTGCGGCGACAGCGCGGTGGTAATGCCCAGTGCGCGATATTCCTTCGAGACGATTTCACCGTGACGTCGCATAAGTTCCGGGTCGAAGGTTGCTGCCATTCCCACTTCGCGCGGCCACTTGGAGATATTGCTCGTCCCGTCAGGGTCGAACTCGCCGTCAGGTTCGTGATTGTAAAGACTCGTATTGGCGTTTCCGTTGGTATAGTTTCGCGGATCTGACGAGTTGTTGGACGGGATGCCGAACGGCTCGGATTCGCAGAACGCCTGTACGGTGTTGGACCAGGCGGCTCCTGTGGCAGCATCCTTGACGTCGCGCAAGAGCATATGTCTGATGTAGTCATCTTTCAAGTACCCGACCTGTTGGTCCGTAAGCTGCGGACTGTGGGCATCAACCGCGCTCGAATAGAGCATCAGACCGCAGATGCGCTCCACCGGCAGTTTTGAAGCCAGATCGCGGGCGCGCTTGGAAGCCGGCTCGCGCCAGTCCTCATACACGTCCAGTTCTCCGTCACGGTCCAGATCCTTGAAAGCATACCCTTCTTCGTAAATCAGTTCCAAACCCGAAGTCGGGCTAAAGCCCAAATCCGGGCCATCTGTCTGATATGCAACCGCATATCCGTCATATTCCCGGATTGAGATTTCATTAGGACTGCCGCAGCACACCGCCAGTGCCGCCACAACAGTCAAAGCCGCCAATTCCGCTTTCATATAGAAAACAATTAAAGAATATTGAGAGACTGTTCCTTGATTTTTTCGAGTTCGTCCTTCATGCGGACCACCCATTTCTGTATCTCGTGGTGGTTTGCCTTGGAACCCATCGTATTGATTTCACGCCCCATCTCCTGAGCGATGAAGCCGAGTTTCCTGCCGGGATACGGTTCCGATTCAAGAGTCTCGCGAAAATACTTGCAGTGTTGGCGCAGACGGACTTTCTCTTCGTTGATGTCGAGCTTTTCGATATAGAAAATCATCTCCTGCTCAATGCGCTCCTTGTCCGGCTGAAAACTGAGTTCGGCCATACGTGCATCTATCCGCTGGCGGACTGCATCGATGCGCTCCTTCTCATATTTTTCAACCTCAAGAACATAGCTTTCTATTTTGTCAACCTGCGAGAGCACGTCCCTGCGAAGGCTCTCACCCTCCTTTGTCCGAAATCCGTCCAAGGAGGCAACAGCCTCTTTCAAAGCTCCGTAGAGGATCTGCCACTGTTCCTCGCTGAAGGAATCCTGCGTCTTCTGTTCGAATATGTCCGGCATCCGCAGCACCGACGGGACCATATCTTCATCGGCGAGCTTTACACCTGCGCGGGCAGCGAGCTGCCTGAGCTGCTCCGCATAATTTACGGCCACATCCATATTGATTGTCCGCGCAGAAACCGCCTCTGCGTGTTCCACTGTGGCGAACAGGTCTATGTTGCCCCTGTTGAGAACTCCTGCAATATATTGGCGGACCTCCATCTCTTTTTCGCGCGGGACAATTCCCGTCTTGATTGAGATGTCGGCAGTTTTTCCGTTGACCGACCTGATTTCGAAAATATACTTGTCCGGTCCGAGGCTGCATTCAGCCTTGCCGTAACCTGTCATTGATTTTACCATAACTATATGTCATTATTCCTTTATTCCGGTATTTCTCACTCTCATCAGTTCTCCCCTCTCCTCCACTACAGCGCGTTTGTATGCCTCGCTAAGCCCCTTTGCACCGGGATTGACGGTGGTCCAGTCACGTCCCGGATAGCTTTCGAATTCCCCGTCAGGAGTCTGTTTCTTGATGTTGCCGTCCATATATTTGACGAGAATGTATTTGTCAAGTCTGTCCCATTTGCCGAAGAGGGCGTTCGCCTCACATACGGAAAATTCCGTAAGCATTCTAACGGCCTCGTCTTTCGAATCTGCATAAAGCTGAAGAGCTTCAGCCTCTTTGGCGGCAACCTTGCCGGCCATCTCCTCTTCGTGAGCCACAGCCACGGAGTGAACTTCATCCCCGGCGGAGTTGTAGTGCAGATAGCAAAGCTGCGCAATGCGGTTTACCATCCAGAACATAGATGTGGGAGAATACTCCTTCAAGCTGCCGTTTCCGAAGCGGTAGTGCTCGGAAATTTCTCTGGAGCAGGCATATACCGGCGTCAGTGGAGAGGTCGCCGCGTCATCCACCGCAAACCACATCAATCCTCCGATTTCGTCAGGCAGCCAGCTTCTCGACTGCGATATGAACCAGTATCCGGTCTGCTGCACTGCTACAGCGCGTTCATTGGCATATTTCACACCATCCACCGTCCAGTCCGCATCTTTCCAGCGGTACGGACTCCCGTGAGGGCCGGCACCTATTCCCTGCCTCATATCCCAGACGGTGCCTTCATAGTGGTCCCGCATAGCCTCCGCCATATCACTGACTGATATCTTTTCCTTAGGCAGTACCCACAGAGGTATTCTGTTGGAAGGATTCTCTGCCATCACATAGTCCGTGTAGATGTTCATATCTTCTTTTGCGAAACGGTTGAAGAAGCTCCATACGCGGTGGTCACAGGAGCGCATATAACTCTGTGAGGTCAGTGGACAATATGTGTCGGCGAAACTGAATTCGGCATCGGAACCTTCGTACCAGCCATTGCGGCGCGCCTCTTCCACCACATCTTCCGAATAGAGCCAGTTCTCTGAATCATTGAAATTTATCCTGGTTATACGCGCATTGTTGGCGTGACCGGAAATGTAGCCGTCAGGGATGCGTGCCGCAACCCATACGATACCCTTGTTGGTGTTCCTGCCGTCCGCATCATAGTGAGGCATCCTCGGAAAGATGTCCATAATCCACGCTTCGTTCTTGTCGGCTATGGTCAGAGTCTCGCCGGTCTGGCAGTAGCCGTACTCATCGGTAAGCTCCACAAGCAGGGCTATCGCCTCGCGGGCAGTCCTGCATCGCTGAAGGCAAATGGTCATCATCGAGCCGTAGTCGATTATGGCAGTCGTGTCGGAAGGCACCTTGCGGCCGTTGAAAGTGGTTTCCCCCATCACGAGCTGGTATTCGTTCATATTGCTCGTGACATTATATGTATGTGCGGCTTCCGGAATTTCTCCGTGATAGTAGAAAGGGCCTCTGAAGTCCGAACCCCACTGGATTATCGGGCGCATGGAGCCGCTCTTATGATCTGCTGCGGGATAATAGTCGAGACAACCATATCTGGTATGCGAATCTGAAGAGCTCGACACCATCACCGAGCCGTCGGCCGAAGCGCCTTTTGTCACGATGAAATTGGTACAGGCCTCCCCGTCAAGAACAAAGGAGAGCAGAAGTGCTGAAAGCAGGATTCTTTTCATATTCACTGTCATTGAAACTATCTTGTAAAGGTACGAAAATTATACTATTTTTGCAGAATATATTGAAATGGTTATGGAAGAGAAAACAACAACCGCCGAAAACGAGAAGAGTCTCAACTTTCTTGAAGAAATAATCGAGAAGGACCTTGCCGAAGGCAAATGCCGGTCAATCCTCACCAGGTTTCCTCCGGAGCCTAACGGATACCTTCATCTGGGCCACGCCAAGAGCCTCTGTCTCAACTTCGGCCTGGCGCAGAAGTATGGTGGCAAGACCAACCTCCGCTATGACGACACCAATCCTACGAAGGAAGACACCGAATATGTAGATGCCATCAAGGAAGACATCAAATGGCTCGGTTTCCAGTGGGAGAAGGAATGCTACGCTTCCGACTATTTCGACCAGCTCTACGAATGGGCTGAGTGGATGATAGAACAGGGCCTCGCCTATGTGGACGATCAGACCCAGGAGCAGATGCGCGAGAACCGCGGCACCGTCGAGACTCCGGGCAAGAACAGTCCGTGGAGAGACCGTACTCCGGAAGAGAACCTGAAACTTTTCCGCGAAATGCGCGATGGCAAGTATGCCGACGGAGAGAAGGTGCTCCGCGCAAAGATAGATATGGCTCACCCCAAGATGGAGTTCCGCGACCCTATAATGTACCGCATCAAACACGCCCGTCACCACCGTACAGGCGACAAGTGGTGCATCTATCCGATGTATGACTTCACCCACGGACAGAGCGACTCCATCGAGCACATCACCCACTCCATCTGCACTCTGGAATTCGACGTTCATCGTCCTCTCTACGATTGGTACATAAAGACTCTGGGCATTTTCCCTTCACACCAGTATGAATTTGCCCGTCTGAACCTCACCTATACACTGATGAGCAAGCGAAAGCTTCTCGAACTTGTCCAGAAGGGTCTGGTAAGCGGCTGGGACGACCCTCGTATGCCGACTCTCTGCGGTGTCCGCCGTCGCGGCTACACTCCGCAGGCTCTCAGGATGTTCTGCGACAAGATAGGCGTTTCGAAGCGCGATCAGCTGATGGACATCGGACTTCTCGAATGGTGTGTCCGTCAGGACCTCAACGAGAGATCGAACCGATATATGGTTGTCTCGGACGATCCGATAAAAATCACTCTCACCAACTGGGAGAAAGGCCGCACGGAATGGTTCGAGGCTCCTCTGAACCCCGCGTTCCCTGAAGGCGCAAAGCGTCGCGTGCCATTTACCGGCGAACTTCTAATAGACCGCGCAGACTTTATGGAAGATGCTCCGAAAAAATATTTCCGCCTGCGTCCTGACGGTGAGGTGCGTCTGAAATACACCTACATCATCAAGTGCAACCGGGTCGTGAAGGATGCTGACGGCAAAGTGACGGAACTTCTCTGCACCTATGATCCTCAGACACATCCCGCATCAGGTCAGTGGCGCTCTGTGAAGGGCACCATCCACTGGGTCAGCACAGCATATATGAAGGAAATTGAATGTCGTCTCTACGACCGCCTCTTCACCGAGGCCGATATGGGCGGAATCCCCGAAGATCGCGACTACAAGGAATTTCTCAACCCTGAAAGCCTCATTGTCCGTACCGGCTACGCCGAGCCTGCCCTTCTCGACGACAATTCAGGTCTCGCCGTCCAGTTCGAACGCGTGGGCTACTTCTTCAAAGACCCCGACTCCACTGCCGACAGACTGGTGATGAACAAGACCACCAGCCTGAAAGACAGCTTCAAACTTTAGAAGGCATACTTCACTCTGTCGATAAAGGCGGAGTGAATCACGCTGAATAAGGCATATATAGAGTCTGTATTTTGTAAAATTAAGCATTGGAAATATGGAAACTTTGTAAAATAAGGCGTTTTGTCAGAAAAATTCAGTATATTTGTACCTCAAAATCAATTGATTGATATGCAAAAGAAACAAATTGTCATAGACAAGAGAACTCTTGAGGTGATACTGAATGACCAGAAGACTGAAATAGAGGGATGGACAGACGAGTTTCTCTGTTCCCGCAACGAGGAAAGACTGGTTGACCTCGGCAGCCCGCAGGCTCAGGTCGTAATAGGTGTCCGCAGATCCGGAAAGTCAACGCTTTGTATGCAGACTTTGACTGGGGCTGGCGTCAAGTTCGCTTATGCGGATTTTGACGATGAGCGTCTTGACGGTCTTGATACTGCGCAGTTGAATGATGTGCTGGAGGTGCTGTATAAGATATACGGCTCTTTTCAGTACATTTTTCTTGATGAGATTCAGAATGTCGAAGGTTGGCCTCTATTTGTGAACAGGCTGCTCAGGAACAAAATGCATGTGGTCCTTACCGGTAGCAATGCAAAACTGCTCAGCAGCGATCTGGCTACACATCTCACCGGCAGAAGCAGCGAAATCGAATTGTATCCTTTCTCTTTCGTAGAGTATTGCAAGATGAAAGGCGTGAATGCTTCCTTGCGTACGACCAAGGCTATTGCGGA
>JAGHST010000004.1 GCA_018065695.1 Candidatus Cacconaster caballi
TGTCACTCCTTGCAGCGGTGGAGCCCGCTCTTTTGCTTGCAACGTACGCTGCGTGAAAATCGCAGTGAAATAAGCTTTAAAAGGCAATATGCTTTATCATCCAAATACCGATGTACGTTCTGTCATCCGTACAGACGGATGAACTTTTTGCTAATCCGGGAGGAAAGATACTGTTTCCACCGTTAAGGAAGTCTCTCCGCTTGCCGCAAGGCGGGAGAAGATTCCACTCCGGCCGCAGGCAAGCCCCTTCCGGGGAAATGCGTCCGGAAGCGGAACTTCTCCCGCCTTGGAATCGCGTTCCTCTTTGACTGCTCTCTTGTTGATGAATCGGATTATTATCGCGGCAAGACTTCCGGTGACAATTAGGACGAATGACCGTCAGAGAAGGTTTGCGGATAACAGATTGCAACTTTTCAGTGGGTTGTGGGTTGCAAATTGTTTTTTTTGTTACCTTTGCGGTCGAAATGAAAGCAACTGTAGTCATAAACCTCATCAACAGTGTTGTTCAGCTGCCGGGATGGCGTGGCCGTCTTGAAAAGCTGAACCCTCGAGCCCGTGTGTCCTTCCGTAGCTAATTAACGGAGTGACAACACTTTAACTCGAGAAAGATGATTCAGGTTTTTTACAGTTCAAACGGTCAGGCCGAGGTAGCCGAGACCACCACAATTCTCAAAGAAATAAATGTCAGGAATGCCTTGTGGCTCGATCTCTTCAATCCCACGGGAGATGAGAAGCGAGCCGTAGAGGAATTTCTTGGTACCAATCTTCAGAGCCGTGCACAGGCCGAAGAGATTGAGAGTTCATCCCGCTATTCGGAGACTCTGGATTCGATTTTCATCAACACGGACTTCCTTACTCCAAGCGCCGACAGTTACAATATGGAGTCCGTATCCTTCATCCTTACGGGTAACGTCATAACATCCATCCGTCAGGTGCCGCTCCGCAGCTTCACCGACATACAGCGCAGGCTGCTGTTCAACAGAAAACTCTATCCGACAGGATTTCATATCCTCATCGGCATTTTGGAAAACCGTATCGACCTTGATGCCGATATGATCGAGCTTATGTCCAAAGAGACGGCACAGTACAGCCGCAGAGTGGGCCTCGGAGAAGATGTCAATGAGGAATTTCTTTTGGATATCAATCAGTTGCAGGAAAATACGATGCTCGTCAGAGAGAATATCGTGGATAAGCAGAGGATGCTCTCAAGTATGCTCAAGAGCGAGAAGACTCCCAAGTCCGCTCACGGCAAACTGAATATCCTGCTCAAGGACGTATCGTCTTTGATAAATCATACCAATTTCAGTTTCGAACGTCTGGAGTACCTGCAGAACACGGTTCTGGGTATCATCAACCTCGACCAGAACAAGATTATGAAAGTCTTCACTTTCGTTTCCCTGCTTCTGATGCCTCCTACACTCATTGCCAGTTTCTACGGTATGAACATCAAACTCCCTCTTGCCGGCGGCAACTGGGATATCCTGATAGTGAGCGGACTGATGCTCGCAGTGATAATCGGGGCCCTTATCATCTTCAAGGTCCGCAAAATGCTCTAGCAATAATCATTACCTATATGAAACCATTCAAAATGTTCCTTCTTCTGGCTGCTGCAGCAGTATGCCGGACCAGCTATGCCCAGACTGATTCTTATCAGTACTGTGATGACCCTGACTTTATCGGAAGCTGCACATCCATAATGGTGGGAAAGAAAGCATCTTCAGACGGTTCCGTCATGACGGCCCACGCCTGCGATTCCTACTACCGCACATACGTTACCATCGAACCTCGTAAAACATTCAAATCAGGTGAGTTGGAACCTTACTACTTCAACGTCCTCCATAAGGAGGAACCTTGGGATCCGCGTCGGGTCAAAGAGACCGGAAAGATAGTTCCTCCCAAGAGCGAAACCTACCGTTTCGTCAATACGGCATATCCTTGTATGAACGAGAAGCAGCTGGCGATAGGGGAGACCACATTCGACGGCAACAGAGCCCTTCTCAACCGCAATGGAGTGTTCTGGATTGAAGAACTTGAGCGCCTTGCCCTCGAATATTGCGACAACGCCCGTGATGCCATCAGGCTTATGGGTGAGATGGCCGAAAAATATGGATATGTGGATTGGGGAGAGTGTCTGACCGTCGCTGACAAGAATGAGGTTTGGCACTTTGAAATCAATGGCCCCGGTCCGGGCGCTCCTGGAGCGATTTGGGCTGCTCAGCGCATTCCTGATGACCACGTGGGCGTATCGGCCAATATCTCCAGAATCGGAGCGATAGATTTTGATGATCCGGACAATTTCATGTATTGCAAGGATTTGAAAAAGAGAGCCAAAGAACTGGGCTTGTGGGACGGCAAGGGACCTTTGAAGTTCTATAAGATTGTGGGAGACGGCAAGCCGTTCTCAATGAGGGAGTTCTTTATTTTCAAGACATTGGCTCCTTCTCTCGATATAAGCCTTGAAGATGAGGAACTGCCGTTCTCGATAAAGCCGGAGGTTCCTGTTACCCCGGAGACGGTGATGTCGTTCTACCGCCAGACTTATGAAGGTACTGAGTACGATATGGGCAAGAATCTCTCCATCAAGGTACATCGCAAGATAAAGGACCTTGACAGCAAGCCTTATCCGGAGGCTTCATACAACGAGTATGACGAAGTGGTGACTCCTGTCAGCAACTGGATGTCAGCGGATATGCGTCAGATGCTCAATACAATAGCCCCGGGAACCGTAACCAACCGCCGCACCATTGCGGTAATCCAGAGTTCCTATACCTGGATTGCCCAGTGCCGCGACTGGCTGCCTGACGCAGTGGGAGGCGTACTGTGGTTTGCATTTGACAACGGTGGCCAAAGCCCGAGATTCCCTATTTATGCAGGCTGCACACAGTTGCCTGAATCTATGGGCCACTGCGGCCAGAACCGCTATCGCGAGGATGCCGCCGTGTGGGCTTTCCGCGAGACAAACCGCATCGCCACCATTTATTGGGACAAGACGCGCAAAATTCTCGAGCCTGCCCGTGACAATTTCGAAAAGATGATGCTCGAGCAGGACAAGGCTCTTCAGAAGAAGGCCGCCGCTCTCTATGAAGAGGGACGCGCCGCCGAAGCGGAAGAACTGCTCAACAACCAGACCGACAGCTTCTTCAATATGGTTGCCGGCAAATGGAGAGAACTGAAGGGCAGAGTACTCGAAATATTCGCCAGAAGTATGTAATATGTGGCTTTGGGCAGCAATAGCATCCGCCGTCTTTCTCGGTGTCTATGAAGTTATCAAGAAGGAAGCGTCGGGAAACAACAGTGTTCTCAACGTCCTTCTCTATGCTACGGCAATAGGAGCGATGTTCTTCGTACCGTTCGCCCTGTCCGCAGTTTGCGGTTGGAACTGGTTTGAAGGCTCGATTTTCCAGATGGAGAAAGGGACTGCCACGGACCATCTCATTGTTTTCGGAAAATCTCTCATAGTCACCGTCTCGTGGATATCAGGCCTGTATGGTCTGAAGAACCTGCCCATCACAATCGTCGGCCCGCTGAAGGCAACGCGTCCGGTGTTCATCCTTATCGGCTCGATTCTGATATATGGAGAACATTTGAACGGCTTGCAGTGGGCCGGCATACTGATATCGATGACAGCGCTCTTTATGCTGAGCATTTCAAGCCGTAGGGAAGGGGTCAGCTTCATACACAACAAGTGGATAGGGTGTATGGCTGTCTCCGTGCTCTTCGGCGTAGTCAGCGCTTTGATAGACAAGAAGATAATGACCTGGATGTCTCCCATGTTCGTCCAGGCGTGGTGCAATATCTACATTGCCGCCCTTCTGGCGCTTCTGACACTTTTCTATAAGTTGAAAGGCAGCCCTGTGTATGAGAAACTCAACAGGGACTGGACAATCGTCCTTATAGCTCTGTTTCTCACCATCTCTGATTTTCTCTATTTCTTCTCGCTCACCGATTCGCAATCAATGATTTCCATCGTTTCTATGCTGCGACGCTGCTCAGTGGTGGTGACCTTCATCCTCGGAGCGATGGTGTTCAAGGAGAAGAATCTCAAGGCTAAGGGTTTCGAACTTGTGCTAATGCTTGTCGGCGCTGCTCTCCTTGTATTTGCCAGCCAGTAAGTCTTTTGCGTACTGCACTTCATCTCTTCCGGATTTCTTGACGCTCAGAAGCAGAAGTATTATGCAAGGTATCGGAATGATGGTTGCGGCTGAAATGAGATAACTGCCTCCCAACTGAACGAAAAAAGCGATTATTATCCATATCTGCAAGGCTGCCAGTATGAAGGCCGCGGTGGCGCACATCCTGATTTGAAGTATCCGCTTGCGGAAACTGAAAAGAGCAATGACAGTGAGAACGAAAGCTATGACAATGAAGAGCAGGAAGACAGGATGCTCATAGAATCTGATTCTGATGTCGGCACCTGAGGCTGCGTCATAGGCGTGGCATATACTGAAGAACGGCATCGCTCCCAGCAGAACTGCTGCAATGGAGAGATAAAGGGTCTGTATTTTTTTCAACATTTTCTCCGGCTGTGTTATTTTTTGCAAAATTAGGAAAAAACCGCTAAATTCAAGTTTTAAATAATTTTGATGAAAAGTAAGCCAATAGCTCCTTCAGAGCTCATAATCAATTCTGACGGCTCTGTATTCCACCTCCACCTGCTGCCGGAGGATATAGCTCCTACGGTTCTTCTTTTCGGAGACCCCGGAAGAACGGATATGGCAGCGCAACTTCTGGACAGCGTGGAGCTGCGGAAGTCTGCCAGAGAGTTCAATACAGTTACAGGCCTTTTCAGAGGAAAGCGGGTCACGCTGCTCTCCACCGGCATCGGCACCGACAATATCGACATAGCGGTCACGGAACTTGATGCCCTTGCCAACATAGATTTCAAGACGAGGATTCTGAAGCCGCAACACACAAGTCTCAATATTCTTCGAATCGGCACTTGTGGTGCCTGCAGAGCGGATATTCCGCTCGGCTCATATGTGTTCAGCCGCTACGCCATCGGCTTCGACGGCCTGATGAACTGGTATGCAGAAGGGGAAAAACATATGCTTGCCGATTTCGAGGAGGCCTTTGTCAGACATATGAATTGGCCCTCACGGCTCGCCCGCCCTTATTTCGTCAAGTCGGGTGAGCGCCTTTCGAAACTGTTCGAGGGGTTTGCCCGTATGGGTATGACTGTCTCGGCTCCGGGTTTCTATGGCCCGCAAGGACGCTCGGTTCGTATGGACCTTGTGATTCCTGACCTCGTGGACAGACTTGAATCCTTTGAATACAAAGGCGAACAGGTGACGAATATCGAGATGGAAAGTTCCGCTCTGTTTGGAATGTCTGCAATTCTCGGTCACGAAGCCGGCACTTTATGTCTTGTTGCCGCCAACCGTCACCGCAAAGAGAGCAACCCGGACTACAAGCCTCTGATGGAACAACTTATCCTTAAGGCCCTGGAAAAGATTCAGACCGATGGAGCGCAACGGTGATGAATTCATATCTCTGGTAACACTTCTTGACGACAGGGATACTGTTGTGCGGGAATGTGTACGCAAGCGCCTCTCTTCCTACGGTTCTTCTGTAGTGGAGAGGCTCAGGCAGATGCGCTCCGACAAAACTCTCGGCGTGGATTCTGCGATAATCGACGGTGTGGCTGACTCGCTCAATGCCGATTTTTGCCTCAGCGAGTTCAAGGCTCTGACAGACAAATGCAGGGGAGGCCTGCCTCTTTTTGAGGCCAGCTGCATAATCTCATCTCTGTTCGACAGAGAATTCGACAGAGCTCATTATGAGAGCCGTTATCTGGACGCTTCTGCGGAATATGCGGCTGAGGCTTCCGACCAGCGCACTGCAGTGGAAAACATCCGGATATTCAATCACATCTTCTTCCGCAGGTTGGGCTTCAAAGTGTTCGATGTGGAAATGAGGGAGCCGGACTATTCCGTTCTCAGCAGAGTGATGAAGACAAGGGAAGGCAATCCGTTCGCCATAGCCTTCCTCTATTACATGATAGCCCAGGTGGCCGGAATGCCGCTCAGAATCCTTTGCTTTCCCGGAGGTTTCGTACCTGTCTATATTGAGAATGGAGAAGAACTGTTTTATATAAACGTCTATCGCAACGGAGAAATCTTTCACAAGCAGCGTCTGCAGGAATTCATTTCAGCCCTGGGGCTGCAGATCGACCCGTCACTTTTCAGGGTGAAGGACGAGAAAGCGCTGATGTCCATCTATCTGGAATCCCTTCTGTTTGTCTTCTCCTCAAAGGGACCGGACGCTCTGACGCGTGTCGTGGAAAACATTCTGGAACTTCTGGGCCCGGAACGTTATCTTTCTGTTGACGAGGACAGTCTTTAGCGTACTATCAGACTCTGTCCGATTCTGAGTATTTTCGTGGATGAGATGTTGTTGAGACGGCAGATGGCTCCGACGGTGGTGCCGTACTTGCGTGCAATCGCTCCGAGATTCTCACCCTTTCTGACTTTGTGGATGATTCTTCCTGCTGCGGCCTTTGATTCGCTGTCAGTCTGACCGTAGTGGGAATAGATGCTGAAATAGTGCCTTTTCAGAGTCAGAATAGTGTCGCGTATGGCTCCGTTTTCAAAATCGAACACTCTTTCCGGATCGAACGACTGCCCCATATAACGTGTTTCAAAGTGGAGATGAGGGCCTGTGCTGCGTCCTGTGCTGCCACCCAGCCCGATTGCTTCACCTGCCTTTACAGGCTCGTCCGTTTCAACAAAACGCCGTGAGAGGTGGCCGTAGTATGTCTCAAGTCCGTTTGTATGGCGGATGACAATAAGATTGCCGTAGCCGCCCGTCGCAGCCCCGCCTGACGAAAAACGGATTACTCCGTTGAATGCGGCCCGGATTGTGTCACCCATATGCAGTGAAAGGTCAACGCCGTTATGAGGTCTTGACCTGCGGAACCTGTATCCTGAACGGACTTGAGCCTGATAGGGCACGCAGTAAGGGTTGTTTTCGTCAATGAGTTTGACGTCAATCTCTTCCGGCAGTTCTGCCGGTTTGACATCTTTGAACGCGTGTATCTGGCCAGCATCGGTCCAGCCTATAAAGAAATTGGAGGTGTCTATCACCGGCCTTCCTTCGTCGTGATATTGCCAGGTGTGGTTGCTGTAGATGATTATTTTGAGATATTTGTCCTGAGTGTTCAGGGTGTCCATCACATATACTTCATCATCCGGCAATTCCATCGAGGTGCTGTCCCTTTCCTGAGCGAAAGCTCCGAATGTTATGCCAAGTGATGCAGCGAGTATTATCAGTTTCTTCATACCGTATTATTGGCCTTCCTCAGTTTTGCAATACTTTTTGATTACACTGTAGGCATCCTGGATGCCGAGTTCTCCTGCAGTACTCAAGTCTATGCAGCCTTTCTCCTTATCCTTCAGATATATCAGGACAAGACCGCGGTTGTAGTATGCTTCACCTATCTGCGGATGCAGCTCCAGTGCCTTTGTATATTGGACTATTGCCTCCGGAAGGTCGCTGGAGAGGCAATAGAGATTGCCGAGGTTATAATATGTGTATGGGAAGTCCGGATTGATGCTCTTCGCTCTTGCCATATCGTGAATGGCGGATGTATAATCCCAGTTGCGTGACACCTGATCCTGAACCCTGGTCTTAATGGTCTTGGAATTGTCCAGAGTCAGCACCTGGACGTTGTTTTCGATTGAGGCTATGAAGTCTATCATTTCAGCCTGAAGAGAGCCTCGGTTGATATAGTAGTAGAAATTGTCCGGCTCCAGTCCGATGGCTTCGTCGTAGCAGGCCAAAGCAGTGTTGTACTGTCTGTTGTCTGTCTCAAGCAAGGCTTTTGCGAAGAGATTCCGGCCGCTTCTGTCCGATATCACCGCACGGTTGATATCGGCGCGTTTGCCTTCCGCTTTCCTGAGGGAAGTCCTTGCGTCCGCTGAAAATTTGATGGCAAGCGGACTCTCCTTGATGAATCTGTCCAGATCCGAATTGTCAAACCGGCGGGCGAGGGATATTGTGACTCCAACCGAGTCTGAAGGCGTGAACTTGTAGAGCGGTTTCAGCCTGATATCCACATCGCGATACTGGAGGAGTTCGTTGTCGAAGTCTTTTCTGGCGAAATCGGCATCAAGAGCCAGAAGGTGGTTGTATTCCTTGGTGGTGTCGGCAAATGCCGCATAAGCTGTAGAATCCGCCATCTTCGCCTTGTATTCCCTGATTTTCTTCTGCGCTATGTCATAATCCTGCTTCGAAGAGTTGAACTGGCCGAGCTGATTCTTGGCATAGGCACGGTTCATATATGCCTTCGCAAAATCGGGATAGAGGTTTATAGCCTTGGAATAGTCGTCCATCGCATCTCGATAGCGCCCCATCTCCATAAAGACAGATGCTCTGTTGAAATATGCCAGAACGTTGTTGGGGTTGATGTTGAGCACTCTGTCGTAGTCGTCGAGGGCGTTGGCATAATCGCCCACCTGTGCCCTGATGAGGGCTCTGTTGTAGAGGGTGAGGGCGTTGCCCGGCTCCTGATTCAATACTTCATTGAGATCTGCGAGCGCACCTTCTATATCCTTTCTGTCATATTTGAGCAGGGCTCTGTTGAAATATGCGAAAGTGTTCTCCCTGTCAAGTCTGATGGCGGTGTTGAGATCCTCTATTGCACTGTCGAGACTGTCCTGCAGCGCGAAGATGCGGGAACGCCTGACATAGCACTCCGGATCGAATCGGTTCAGACGGATGGCCTGGTTGTAGTCGGCCATCGCCTTGAGGGTGTCTCCCACATAGAGGAAGCAGGCTCCCCGGTTGAGATATGCATCGCTTTCCTTCGGCTCCCTGCGGATGAAAACGTTGAAATCCCTGATTGCCTTGTCAAACTGCTGTGACAGGAAATATGTGACGCCTCTGCTGAAATAGAGTCCTGTGTAGCTTGGTCTGAGATCTACGGCCTCTTCGAGGTCGCGCAGCGCGAGGTCATATTTGCCTGTGCGGCTTAGAGTTATGGCGCGGTAGTGGTATGCCGGAGTGTAGATTGGATTGAAGTGCAGGGTCTTGTCAAAGTCCCTCTGGGCGCCTGTGAAGTCGCCGAGATTGTATTTGGCTATGCCTCGGAAGAAGTATGCTTCATATACGGTGCTGTCGAGGTGGGAGAGAATGTTGAAATTCTCGATGGCCTGTGAATACTTGCCGTCTATAAGGCACTGTCTGCCCCGAAGGTAGAAATGGTCAAGGTCGTACTGCGCCAAAGCACAAAATGCCGTCAAGAGAGCCCCAAGAGCCGTAAATAAAACCTTTTTGACCATAAATTGCAATTAACTCAATCAAATGACCTACAAAAATAGTAAATTTGCAAGTCGAACAAAAGTCAGGAATGAGAAAAATTTTCCTTTGCATTCTAATTGTGCTCGTATCCGTCAAATTCCATGCCCAAAATCTGACGCATTACGAGAATCTCCTGACGCCTGATTTCCAAAAGGACATAATCGCATCGATGACATCATCCCTTACAGAAGGCAGGGAGGCCGGCAAGGTGGGTAATCTGATTGCAGGCCGGATAATTGCCGACAAGTTCAAGGCGATGGGACTTGTCCCGTACAGATGGCATTATACTCAGGGATTCCGGTTGAACGACACTCTCGTTGGACGCAATATTGTGGGCTATGTCCCCGCTGTGAAGCCATCGGATGAGTACATCGTCGTGAGCGCCCACTACGACCATCTCGGCAGAATCAGAGGCCGGATATACCCCGGCGCCGATGACAATGCTTCAGGAGTGGCGGCGCTCATTTCCATTGCACAGATGTTCCGTCAGATGCGCTCGGATGGTGCAGGTCCAAAAAAAAACATCTTTTTCGTGGCATTTGACGGCAAGGAACTGGATATGAGCGGAAGCCTCCACTTCGTCAGGAATATGGGACTGCCCCGTGAAAAGATTGTCTGCAATGTCAATATGGACATTCTGGGGTCCAACCTTGTTCCGCCTGGCAAAGATGCGCAATACCTTATAGCTCTGGGAGAAGAGACGCTTCCTGCACGCTACAGAGGCCATCTTGCCCGAATATGCGGCTTCAATCGTGATTTGAGGATGGATTTGTCACTCTCCTTTTACGGCAGCCGCGATTTTACCAGAATGATGTACAGTCTCGGAGACCACGACAGTTTTGCCCGAACAGGCATACCTGCGGTGTTCTTCACGTCAGGATTCCATCAGCATACATACAAGCAGACCGATACGATGGAGATAATAGATTTCGAATTGCTGAGAAAACGCACGGCAGTGATATTCGAATTCATCAATTGCCTGTGTACCGAGTGAGGGGAGCGGTAAACGGGTCTCGAACCCGCGACCTTCGGCTTGGGAAGCCAACGCTCTACCAACTGAGCTATTACCGCTTTTTGACGACTGCAAAGATAGAAAAAAAATGAGTGACTGCAAACATTTCATAGCATCAGGACTTGGCCGCTCCCGTGACGGGCGGCTGAGTGCGACCACCGGCAGAATAGCCGGCGTGTCGGTTGGCGTAAGTGTGGCAGTTATGATAGCCGCCATTTCCATCCTTGGCGGTTTCAAGGATGAAATACGCAGGAAAGCCACGGGAATTATGGGCTCCGTCAACCTTGTCGTGCCGGGCCAGCCGCCGCTTAACGAGCTCTATCCGTTTTCCGACTCACTTTCATATATAAATCATATCAAGGAAATTCCATCGGTGGAGGACGTCTCTCCGGTAGCATACCGGAGCGGACTCGTCAAGACCGAAGACAATATCGAGGGACTCTATTTCAAGGGAGTGGATTCCCTCTATAACCTCTCTTTCTTTGAAGGTTGCCTTGCGCAGGGCACACTGCCCGATTATACAGGCAGAATCTCTTCCGATGTGATGATTTCAAGCCGTACTGCCGCCAGACTGGGAGTGCAGACAGGGGACGGGATTGTGGCATATTTCATAGGGGAGCCTGTAAAGGTGCGGAAATTCACCGTGTGCGGATTGTTCGATGCGCAACTTGAAGAGGTTGACACAAAGTTCGCAATAGCTGACCTCCGGCAGGTGCAGCGCCTGAACGGATGGCGTAAGGACGAGGTATCTTCTCTTGAGATAAATCTTTCTCCGTCTGCAGACATAGACAGGGTGGAGGCTGCTGTCCGCGACATCGAAGCATTTTACTCTTCAGACTCGGACCGGCCCCTTTTTGTCACATCGGTGAAGCGGATTTTCGGCTATCTGTTCGACTGGCTCGCGCTTCTGGACCTGAATGTGCTGACGGTGCTCCTGCTGATGATTGCGGTGTCAGGATTCAATATGATATCGTCGGCTCTCATCCTGCTCTTCGAGAAGATATCGGTGATAGGTCTTCTCAAGGCCCTTGGAATGACATCTTCTCAGGTGGGGGGAGTGTTCCTGTACAGGTCGGCAGCCGTGATGGGTAAAGGCTTCCTCTGGGGCAATGTCGCCGGTATAGGGTTATGCCTTGTTCAGAAGTGGCTGCATATCGTCAAACTCGATCCTGCCAACTATTTTGTCCCGTACGTACCTGTTTCAATCAACTGGTGGCAGATTCTCGTTCTGAACATAGCGGCATTCGCCCTGTTGCTGCTGATAGTTTCTGCGTCTTCTCTCTTCATCTCCAAAATCAGTCCCGCCAGGACAATGAGGGTGGATTAATCCACCAGTTCCCTGTAAGTTGCGTAGGTGTCAAGCACTTCGTCGATATAGGCGGTAATCTGCCTCAGCGCTGAAGATGACGCTTTGCTGACTTCTTCCCAATCGTTCGGGTTGAATCCCCTTGCGGCCGCTTTCTTCCTTCTGGCTGCAATGGCGGATTCACCGGCATTGTAGGTGGCAAGAGCGAATTTTATGACATTGGCCGAATCCAGCCCCTCATCTCTGAAAGATTTGACAAGTCTGTCGAAATGCATAGTCCCTGCCTTGATGTTCGATTCCGGATTGTAGATGTCGTCTATTCCGTAAATTGCAGCGGTGCTTTCTTTTATCTGCATCAAACCTTTGGCCGACTTGGAAGATGAGGCGCCCATCGAAAATTTTGACTCCCGGTAGATGATGGCTGACAACAATCTCCAGTCTATGCCGATGAGCTTGCTGTATCTCTTTATCAATTCGTCGTAAGGCGAGAGGGAAGTGATTTCTTCCGGATGACTCTTCAGCCATTGCAGGGAGTATGAGCGGTAGTAGCGGTGTTTCATATTGCGGAAGAAACTCTTGCCCCGGAAGTCTGAGAACCATACGTTGACTGAGTTGAGCAGATACCTGTCTTCAGTGCGTACTGCCCATAAGTCACCGCCTTTGATGGGCTGCGACAGGAAGACGGATGAAGCGAACTGATCGGGAATGGTGTCTGAAGAGTCGAAAACCAGTATCTGCAGGCTACCGTCCATAAGCATTTCCCAACACTGAGGGCTGTCTGCGGGAGGGTCTATCATTACTGCTTTCCGGCTGTCTCTGCCGAAAGCGCCGAGCAGTTCGTAGTGGAATCCTACGTTTCTGTTCCCCTTGTGACGGATGGAGTGGTCGAGCGCTATGGCACAGCGTACAGTGTCTTCCGGATAGACGAAGAAGACCTCATTGCCCGTTCTGCGCGCCGTGACAGGAATGAGAAGCCACAGGACTAGAATGGAGGATAGTGCTATGATGGTCCGCTTCAAAGTATCAACGGAAATACAACGGCCAGAAAATGCCGAATTTGAAACCTCTGACGGGCCTTATGTAATGGTATGCAGAGAAATAGTCCGATGATGGCCAATCCTTGAAGCAGTTGGTGAGTTTCACGAACAGACAGGCGCGCTTCCACTGTACGTTGACGAATGCGTCAAAATATGGGACACCGCCGATTTTCTCATCGCTCTGGGTGTAGAACTGACCGAGGTCCGGATCGTATGCGGGAGCGTAGAAAGAAGTGTGGAAGATGCCGTTAAGGCCTATCTGCATCTCCATTACATTCCTTACGACCGGGAACTGAACGTAGTAGCGCAGATTCATCGACCATTCAGGCAAAGGCAGGATATCAGGGTTTGAACTCTTCTGGAAGAGGACTTTGTGATCCAGATGGAAGGCCAAAATCTTGAAGTCCTTGCGGAGGTATGCACTGAAGACGTTCACTATGCCGCTGTTCTGCCTTATGGTGGCGAGAGGGTCGTAATAGAGCATATTGCCTTCAACGGCATATCCTGCAAACGCTTCCAGTTTCCATTTTGGAATTGAGAACAATCCTTCGAATTTCGTGGTGGTTGCTCTTGAAAATTCATTGTTCCAGGAGTGGTGGTTGGTCAGGATACGCTGCTCGAAAGCGTGAGGAGTGTTTCGGGAGATATGGAACCTGCCTGTCAGATGAATGCCCTGTTCGATGGGATATGCGGAGAACGTGATATTTCCGTTGACGGAAAAGTCCATCATCCTGTGGCCGGCCAGATAGTATTCACCGTCAGCGTCCCACTTGAGATATTTTTTCAACATTCCGCTTGCGCCCGCATAAAGGTAGATATCGTGCTGGTTGCTTGCATCTATCAGCGACTGGTCGCCATAAGTGTTGGTGTTGGTCAGCCACATTATTCTGTAGCCAATTCCGGCGTTTATCTTGGATACGACAGCGTCAGGCGCAAAAGGCTGGAGTTTTATGAAGAGCCTGTTGTCGAGTTTCTGCGTTCTGAGCAGAGTGTTGCTTGAAGTCTGATGGAGATAGAACTTGTTGTTGTATAAGTTCCGTCCGAAAGTGTCGCCGGCCCCTATCTCGTCAGTATAGGTCTTTTTATAGTTGGAGTATTCTCCGTAATGGCCGACGAATGCCACAGTGCCTTCACCCGCCGACAGCGAATCCCTGTCCTTGCGGAAGAAATTCAGAGGTATGGCGAGATTGTGATTGATGAAGAAAGTCGTGCGCTTGAGGGTATTGTCCGCTTTGGCGAGATTGACTTCGATTGCCTTGGTGTCGATGACGGTGTCCCTTATCCAGAAAGTCTCCCGCACACCTCCGTTTTCGGTGCGCTTTACACTCTGGTGAATCATTCCTGCGTGCAACATATACTTTTTGCCCATATAGTTGCCGCTGATTACGGAGTTTCGGTGGTCTGTGTTTTCATTGGCAAGCATACCTCTTGAACCCAGCCTGCGGTAGCCGAGGGTGAAGTTCAGTGCAGGAGTGATGTTCTGGGTGGTCAGCAGGTTGAGTTCCGCCTCTTCCGTTTTGTTTGTATTGAACGGAGTGCCCCAATATGCCAGTTCGGTGTAAGGCGACTTGACATTGTACTGCTTCAGGTTGTCGGGGGTGAAAGAATCTCCGGCATACGGTGTGAACATGGGGGCCGACTCTTCGGTCTCCCGTTTGAAGTAGTTGTGGTACAGGGTGGCCGAACCGACAGGCCCCAGATATGTGGCGTTTACGTCTTTCTGGAAGAAAGGATAGTCGTTGAAATGATAGTTGTATGTGGTGTCAAGTTCTTCGAGGTGAAGTTCGTTGAACCGGCTGTCGGCGGTCCAGACAAGCAGCCTCCTGTAGTACAGGGAATCAGGCACTGCAAAAGTTTCCAGAATTCTCGGTTTGTGCGCACGGATACTGTCCCTCTCTTCCTTTTTGTTCTTTCTGATGGCTTTCCTGATATCATTGGTGTCCGGGAGGAACCGGGCGATGGAGTCGAAGTGGGCCTGAAAAATGGAGTCGCATATTGCAGCTATGGCAAGCGAATCGGGGTCCTGCGGGCGTGCGCCTGCGGAAAGCGAGCAAAGAATCGCGACGGCCATAACGGCTATGCTTCTTTTCAGTTTCATCGTTTATCAGATGATTTTGGCTCCCATACGGGAAAGTTCCTTCAAAGTCTCCTTGTGTCCGTATTCGTCTATGTAGCCGAGTGCATCGGATTTGACGAATACCTTGTGGCCCGCTTTCAACAGGTCGAGACAGGTCTCCCTGACGCAGTATTCAGTGGCTATGCCGCTGACAATGACGTTTTTGGATATCATATTGTTAAGCTCGATACCTTCACGGTTGCGGCTTGCAAATCCTGAATACTCCTCTTTTTTCGGGTTTATGCCTTTATAGAATCTGTTAGCCTCATCCGGTCTGTTCGATTCGTTTCTGATGCGGGAGAACAAATCGTGTATGTCTCCTCCGTGGGACTGCATCACGCAGTGGGCAGGCCACATACCTCCGTGATCCTTGAAAGAACAGTGGTTTTCAGGGTGGTGGTCAAGCACATAGAAGACCTTCTGGTCAGGATGGCAATCTATGTACTCCACGTCTTTTCTTACCGCATTTTCAGCATTTGAGCAGGCGAGGGAACCATCTATGAAATCATACAGCATATCCACTACGACGTGGCAGAATCCGTTGTCGGGATGTTCCAGTTCCTGACTGAGGTTGATCTGGTGTATAAGCTTGTTTATCAGACCCATCTTCAAGTCGTAAAGGTCGTCGGAAATATCCACCTTGTAATAGTGCGGATTCACGATTCGGACCTGCGTTTCATTGAATGAGGCCAGGTTGGCCTTGTAATAGTCCCGCTTTTCGAAAATAGTGCGTTTGTCTTCCAGGATATGTCCTCCGTCGAACGAAAGCTCCTGAAGACTCTTCCAGGAGTACGAGCCGGCAGGGTAGGTGGTGTATTTGGTTTCGTCGTTTTCGTCTGTCAGATGAAGTTCACCGCACTCTTCGATGGTTCTTGCGAAGGAATCTCCCCTCAGGCAGGTCACGTCGGCCTTGAACTTGCCGTCCTGGATTATTCTGTAGGTAATCTGGAATCCCGGATTGATGAGCTTGACCTTGTCTTCCGAACGCTTCAGAATAGGTTCGTCGTCCACCTGCACAAGTTTGTACACGTTGCCGAAGCAAGGATTGTGCTTGCTGGTGGCGATGGCATCTCCGACTCCGTAGCTGTCGATGCAGGCGCCCTGCCTTTCCAGTTCGGTGATCAGGTATTCATCAAGGGCGTTGGTTGCGAAAATACGGCATTTCTTCAACCCGGCCTCATCAAGGGCAGCGCGGCATTTCTGCGAAAGATAACTGAGGTCTCCGCTGTCGAGACGGATACCGTAACCTTGAGGGTAGTTGTCGTCTATATCATTGGCCTTGAACGCCTTGATGGCATTCTTTACGCCGCACTTCAGTGTGTCGAAAGTGTCCACCAGCAGTATCAGGGGTTCGTTGCGGTGGGTCTTGATGTAGGTGTCGAAGGCTTTGTATTCGCCTTCTATCGAGCAGCCGAAGGATGTCGTGTAGCTGTGAGCCATCGTGCCGCTTGATTCGAAATCGAATTCTATTCCTGTCAGGATATTTGATGTGCCAGCGCAACCGGCTATGAAGGCCGCCTTGGCACCATATTCCGCTGCCCAGGGACCGTGAGCGCGCCTGGAGCCGAATTCGCTTACGGGGTGGTTGCCGGCGGCGCGGGTTACGCGCGACGCCTTTGTGGCAACGGCCATCTGATGGTTCATAATGCACAGCAGGGGAGTCTCCAGTACCTGCGCCTCAATGATTGGGGCCACTACGGTTATGATTGGCTCTTTGGGGAAGGCTATTTCGCCCTCCTTCATAGCATAGACCTTTCCGGTGAATTTCATACCGGAGAGATATTTCCGGAAATCCGCATATTCATCACCGGGAAGAAACCGTTCGAAAAAGGTGATATCCTCGCTGCCGAGTCCGGCAATCATTTCCATTGCTTCTCGAATGCCGCTGACTACAGCCCAGTTGTTGTTGTCAGGAGCGCTGCGGAAGAAAAGGTTGAACACTGCGGTTCTGTCTTTCATACCTGTATCGTAGAAAGATTTGCCCATCGTGTACTGATATTTGTCGGAGCAGTATGAAATATTGAGCATTTAGGCTAAATTTGTAGCGTTTAACATACAAAGATATGAAAAAAAGAGTTCTTCTTCCCATTTCGGTCCTCATTTTTACACTGGTCATTTCTTGTGACGGGCAGCCTCGTCTCCCCGCAACTGTCTGCCCGGGCACATTCGATGCAGGCCACGTGCAGGGCATTGCGTTGGACCGTGAAGGCGGATATATGTATTTCTCCTTCACCACACTTCTTGTCAAATGCGACCTGGAAGGCAATGTGGTGGGCACGGTGAAAGGGCTTCTCGGCCATCTGGGCTGCCTGGCATTCAATCCTGAGGACGGTCGCGTCTATGGCTCGCTTGAATATAAGCACGATTCGATAGGAAAGGGAATCCTCGAAAGGGAGGGCGCAGAGGGCGTTCAACTCGGTGAAGGTTTCTACGTTGCCGTTTTCGACTGTGACAAGATTGTGCGCAGCGATATGGATGCCCAGACGGATGGTGTGATGACAACAGTCTGGCTTTCAGAAGTCTATGAAGATTATAAAGCCAATGGGGCGGACACTCTCGGCAATGTGAGGGCGCATCGCTATGGCTGCAGCGGCATAGACGGCTTGAGTTTCGGTCCGGCCTTCTGCACTTCAGAGGGGGAGGACGAACGCCTTCTTACAGTGGCATACGGCATCTATGGCGAAACTGACAGGTCCGACAATGACAGCCAGGTTCTTCTCCAATATGACATAACGGACTGGAAAGGTTTCGAGAGGCCTCTTGAAGAGGGATCTCTCCACACAAGCGGTCCGCAAAGGTGTGACGGGAAATATTTTGTCCCTACGGGCAATACCACCTGGGGCGTGCAGAATCTTGAATATGACAGTTTCTCAGGATGCTGGTATATGGCCGTATATAAAGGAAAGAAACCTCAAAATCCGAATTATTCGCATTTCAAGGTTTCACGGGATCTCTCTTTCGAGGGGTTTGATTATCCTTACGGTTCGACCGGTATGATTTCTCTTGGAGACGGTTCGTTTTATGTATCCAAACCCTTCTCCACTGAGGAGGGCCAGTCAACGGAAGTTGTTCTTTTACCAGACTTTGACGCGAGCCTCAGGGGCTACGTAGAGTGAGTCTTCGCTGCTGATGCCGAAAGCCTCGTACCAGAAGTCGCACTGAGCGAGGGCTCCGTTGATGCGGAGTCTGGCGGTTGAGTGTACATCGGTCTTGGCCTGGTAGTTAAGCATTTCTTCAGTGATGGAACCTGCCCATACGCGTGCGTATGAGAGGAAGAATCTCTGCTCCGGAGTGAAGCCGTTGTCGTCAGCAAGGCGGCCGTGCTTCTCCTGCCACTTCCGGAATGCGGTATAGCCTATATTGAGCCCGCCGTGGTCTGCAATGTTTTCGCCGAGGGTGAGGGTGCCATTGGCCTTCAGTTTGCCCGGAATCACCCAGAGCGAGTCAAAGTATCTCGTCATCTGCTCGCAAGGCTTTTTGAAGCCTTCCGCATCTTCTTCAGTCCACCAGTTCTGCATATTGCCTTCCTTGGTGTAGAGTCGGCCCTGGTCGTCGAATCCGTGTGTCATTTCATGGCCGATGATGACTCCGATGGCCCCGTAGTTTGAGGCGGCATCAGCGTTCATATCGAAAAGAGGTGCCCTGAGGATTCCTGCAGGGAAGCAGATTTCATTTGAACTCGGGTTGTAATATGCGTTGACCATATATGCAGGCATATACCACTGATCCCTGTCCACAGGCTTGTTGTATGTCTTCTCATACTGGAGATTCCAATAGAATTCCTCAGCTCTGCGGATATTTTCATAGAGTGGCAGTTCCGGGTCGATCACCAGTCCTGATATGTCATCCCATTTGTCAGGGTAGCCGATTTTGACGGTGAAAGATTCAAGCTTTTCAAGGGCGAGAGTCTTTGTGGAGTCGCACATCCATTCCTGTGCCTTGATGCGGTCTGCGAGTGATTCCTGCAGGTTGCCTACGAGTTCGAGCATTTCGGCTTTTGCCTGTTCCGGGAAGTATTTTGCCACATATATCTGACTGACTGCTTCAGACATAATGTCCGAGACGATGCTCTGAGCCTTTTTCCAGCGTGGGGCCTTCTCCTTTGCCCCAGTCACTACCTTGTTCATCTCGAAGCTCGCGTCCTCGAAGTCACTGCCCAGATATGCGGCAGCACCTTTGAGAAGTCTGTATTCATAGATGGATTTGAGTTCTTCGAGAGGAAGTGTCATAAGGAGGTTGCAACCCTTTGCAATAGGCTCAGGCTGACCGAAATCCACTTGAGTGGTGCGGTCGTAGCGGTTGGCCTTTAGATATGCGTCCCAGTCAAAACCTCCGCAGTATTCGGTGATTTCCCTTATGCTCATCTTATGGTAGTTGGCTTCGACATCGCGCATCTTCTCCTTTGAATATGTCACTTGGGCCAGTTCTGTCTCGATTTCCCAGATTCTGCTTGTTTTTGCGGCAGCTTCCTCCGGGGAATATCCTGCAAGAGTGAATAGGGTAGCCATATACTTCTTCATTGCGCCCACTACTGCAAGAGATTGAGGGTCATCAGCGAAGTAATAGTCGCGATTACCCAGTGAAAGGCCGCCCTGACCGATGCAGACAATATTGTTGTCTGAATCCTTTTCGTCCGGACTCACGAATATCGAGAAGAACAGGTTGTCGTGTTCGCGGTTGCACAGGGCGATGAGCTCTTCGCGTGAGTTCAGGCTGCGGATTTCGTCCAGATATTTCTGAATCGGCCCGATGCCCTCTTTACCGATGCGGACAGTGTCGAGCACCATATTGTAAAGATCTCCGATTTTCTGTTCCACAGTGCCTTTCTTGTGCGGTTCAGAGGCGATTTTACGGAACAGGTCTGAAAGAATCTTCACGTTGTCATCGCTGAGTTTTGCCATAACGCCCCATTTGGTGTACTCAGGAGGCTGTGGATTGTGGTCAATCCAGTGGCCTGTGGCGTAGCGGGCAAAGTCATCGCCAGCACGGGCGGTGGTGTCCATTATTTCGTAGTTCATTCCTGAGGTTTTCCCGGCTTCGCCTTTGCAGCCGGTGGATATAACAGTTGCCATTACAAGGGAAAAAAGGATGGCGGCACCCGCCATCCTTTTGATTGTGTTATGTTTCATATCTATTTGGTTTCCGGAGACATTACTACTGTCGTGAAATTTCCCGATTCGACAAGCTGCTTGGCAAGTGCCTGAATCTTTTCCTTCGACAGTGATGCTATTGCGGCTTCAATTCCGGCATCCTTGTCTTCTGCATACCTGCAGTAGTTTTCAAGGTTGCCCATCCAGTAGGAGTTGGAGATTCTGGATTGAGGAAGCTGTGCTTTGTAGAATTCGACGGTACGGTTGAAATAGTCATCTGAAGGACCGTTTTGGGCAAGATCCCTGATGCCCTTTACTGCGAGTTTCTCAAGGGCCGGAGCCTGATTCTCGTTTGTGTCGAACATTATGTAGAGGGTGCATGCAGAAATAGGAACCCTGTCGTTGTCCACCCTGACGCTTGCACCATAGGTGCCGCCTTCCTCTTCGCGGAGAGTGTCGGTGTAAACCATATCGAGAATGTAGTTTAAAGCATTGAGAGTGAGACGGTTTTCAAAACTCTGCTCGAATCCGGCGTTATAGAACTGGAATACTGACACCTTCGGAGCCTCCATTGGGAGAGTGAAACGGTCTTCGAATTGTCCTGCGCGGTATCTTTCTCCTCTGTCAGTGTAATATGGGCAGTTGTTGCCGCCCTGAAGCGAACCTATGTATTTTTCCACCATAGGTTTGAGAGATTTGATATCAACGTTGCCGACAATATAGAGGACTGCACCTGCGGCGTTTTTGAAGAGGACGTCCGTGTAAACCTTGCGGAAAGTATCGAGATTTGCCTTTGCTATCACTTCATCATTGATGAAGAAAGCACGCGGACCTGGCTGAGCCATAGCTTCGGTGATGTGCTTTGAGAATTGGAATTCAGGCATTTTCGCGAGGTTAGGGAGGACTGAACGTATCTGGTTGATTCCGACTTCGAATTCGTCAGCATCGAAACGAGGCTGGGTGAAGCGCAGGTGGATGAGCTGGAGTGCGGTCTCGACGTCTTTCGGTGAAGATGAGCCGTTGAATCCGTGAACGTCATTGTTCAGATAAGGAGTCACTGAGGCTATTTTGCCCGAGAGGACCTTTGGGAGGTCGCTTGCCGAGAACTGTCCCACACCGCTTGTTGAGTTGACGGTCATATAGATGTTTTCGTCGAAGGTGTAGAGGTCTTCATCGTCAATGAGTGATTTGCCGCCCTGGAACTGGAAGTTGAAAAGTACCTGGTCTTTCTTGTGTTCGGTAGGGAGGACAACAACTTTGACTCCGTTTGAAAGTGTCCACTGTGTAGCGCCGTAAAGTATCTGAGAAGTTTCTTTCACTTTACCGTCCTTGATGGCGGTAGGGTCGAGAAGAGCCTCCAAGCCGGCTTCAACAGCAGGGGCCTCCACTTCCATAGTGCGTGAATTCTTCAGCATTTCAGCTATTTCCGTCACTGAAGGATGTTCCACCGTGCTAGGGCCGCCGAGGACTACTGAAATGTTGTTTTCGGTAATCATTGATGCCACGAGCTGATTGACGACAGTTGCATTTACTTGTGAGAGAACGGCTTTGGTAAGTTCAAACTCGGTAGTCGGATCGAGGAACGGCTCGTTGCCGAGGAAGAAGCCCATAATAGGGTAGATGAACTCCGGGTTCTTGCGGCTTTCTGCGCCCTGAACGTTCTTTTCGAGCCGGGAAAGCATATTGTCCTTGGCTCTCTGGAGTTCGGCATCGGTGACGCCGTATCTTCTGACTTTCTCCACTTCGTAGAGGAATGCTTCGATTGCCTTCCTGTCTTCTCCGTTTTTGAATGAGATTACGCCCTGAAGAGCATCGCAGGTCTTGATGAGGTGTGAGTCATAGAGAAAAGCACCGAGGAACGGAGCGTCCGGGCGTGAGGTGATATCGTCGAAGCGCTCTGACATCACGCGGCTGAAGAGGTCGCTGATGATATTCACTATATACACCTGGTCGAGGTTTCTGTACTGAATCGGAACTGAAGGCCTTCTCCAATAGAAGCGGCAGGTGTTGTTGGATGTCTCCGGGTCGGTGATGATGCCGATAAGAGGTTCGGCATTGTCGGGGATTACGATGTTTTCGAGCTGTTTCGGATTATCGGCTGCCGGGATGTCGGCGAAGAGAGCCTTGATTTTAGCCTCCACTGCATCCACGTCAATGTCACCTACTACTATTACAGCCTGTTTGTCAGGACGATACCATGTGCGGTAGAAATCCACGAGAGTTTCAGGTTTGAAGTTGCGCAGAGTCTCTTCCGAGCCGATAAGGTCTTGATATGCAGTTTTGTATTTGGTATCGCCATATACAAATTCGCCTGCTTTCTCCATATATCTCCACTGTGCTGTGTTGCGGGTTCTTTTCTCTTCGAGAATCACTCCGCGCTCGGCATCTATTTCGTCCGCTTGATTGAGGACGAAGTGTGAGTAGTCGTGCATAATGAGCAGGCAGGTATCGAGGACGCCTTCACGGACAAGAGGAATGTTGTTGAGCATATAACTTGTCTGGTCAACACCGGTGCCGGCATTGATATTGGCTCCGAATGCAGCTCCGATGCTTTGGAGGTAGTCGAGCATCTGCTTGCCCGGGAGATTCTTGAGTCCGTTGAAGCACATGTGCTCAAGGAAGTGGGCGAGTCCGTCCTGGCCTTCACCCTGATTGATGGATCCTGCATCGGACACGAGATAGAACTCGCATTTCTGCGAAGGCAGGTCGTTGTGACGGATGAAATAGGTCATACCGTTGTCGAGTTTGCCGACTCTGACTGCCGGGTCGTTAGGCAGAGGATTTTGCGCAAACATCGATACTGTTGCGGCAAGAGCCGCGATGATTGTGAAATTTTTTTTCATTTGTTTATATGATATTAACGGATATTTTCCGACGTGTTGTGCCTGTAAATGCAGGCCTTAAACTCACAAAAGTAAAAAAATATTGATAACAGTATACCCGTTCCTGCCATTTTGACAACAAAAAATGTAGCGCGCCGGCCACGAAAACAGCATCAGAACGTGGCCGGTAGGCGGGAGAAGTTCCGCTTCCGGACGCATTTCCCCGGAAGGGGCTTGCCTGCGGCCGGCGCGGAATCTTCTCCCGCCTTGCAACCAGCAGTGAGGCTTACTCCCGATGGGATGAAAGTTACTGTTTCTCAGGACTTCGCGCTTCGCGCTCATCCCACCGCTCGTTACACTCGCGGTCCCCCCGCTATCAAGCGCGGGTGCTTAGGTCCTTCGAAGCAGTATCTTTCCTCCCGTAACACG
>JAGHST010000037.1 GCA_018065695.1 Candidatus Cacconaster caballi
GCTGTCAAAAGAGTGATGTATGGCCGCGCCTCTGTTGAATTGCTTAGAAATAAGATGGTCTTCTCAAGACTTGGCTTCAACTAAATTGCGGAAGAACCAAAAAGGTTGACTCACAAACAAGAGTTAACGATGTTCATTTATCAAACAGAGAAGATGGCTAAGTATTACGATCGAGTTATTGAGATTTACAAACAAACAGGCTATTCAGCATAACGAGCGCAATTTTTCGATGATTTTTTGCGTTTTTGAGGAATATTGTTGTCAAAACGCAATTATCTGCCGGAGAATTGTCCGTAATCCACCATTCGGACAATATTATGCCATTTTATTGCTCTGACATCCGGCTAATGTTGCGCGGACGCAGTCACTCGCGTATTGCGCAAACATACATCGTTCACCGCACTCCCAGAAGTATTTATTAATTGATGATATGAAAATAAGCCATCTATTGCTCTTCATTCTTGTCGTGACAGGGGTACTCGGGTCGTGTATCTATGACTTCAACCCCCAGGTCGACGGCGAGGGCGGCTACATGATTGTGGATGGCGACATCATCATAGGAGAGGTAAGCAAAATCCGCCTGAGTTATTCCTGGTCGCTGGTTGATACTACAGCAACGCAGGATGAGGAACGCATGCGGATTCTTTATCAGAGCAAAATGCACATTGAAGACAGCCAAGTCAGGCGTTATGAAAATATGTCACAGGAGGCCGAAAGCGCTATCGGTTATTTCGATATGCAGGAGGCCGATCCTTCGCTGGATTATCGCTTGGTAATAGAGAATACCAATGGAACCTACGCATCGTCCTGGGGCCGGGCTATACCCCCTGGCCAAATCGACAGCCTTTCTTTTCAGATCAACGACGACCTCGGAATTTTGAGCATTTTGGTTTCCGCCCATTCTTCCGATCCGGTTCCTTCTTACTTCCGCTGGAAAGTGGATGAAACCTGGGAATATCATGCAGAAATTCGCGCCAACTACAAATACATTTACACGGGAGGCCCGGATGGGGAAGTCGTACCCATGCCGGATAGCGAGAGTACATACCGCTGCTGGTTGAGCGATTCCCGCCCCGAAATCATGACGGCAAGTACCGAAAAATTGAAGGAAGACAGGCTGGTGAACCATCAGCTCTATACCATCGACAACCGCGACTGGCGCATCAGTGTCTGTTATCAACCCGAGGTTACACAGATGCGAATCACTGAAGAAGCCTACCGCTACTGGGAGCAATTAGATCGCAACGGAAAGGATGTAGGTGGACTGTACTCGCCCGAGCCTACTGAGATGCGCGGCAACGTTTCCAATGTAAATGATCCATATGAACTGGTGCTGGGCTATGTGGGCGTGATGAGTGTTGCGCATGCGACCTTCTATGTGAAAGACGGCATCGCCCGTTTTTATCAACGGCCGGAGCGACAGTACGCGATACCGCTTGTCCTAAACAACGGCTACCAATATCTGGAAGCCTACCAGATGTGGAGATCTCCTGCCACAGATGTCTGGAACGACAATGGTTACTGGCTCGGCTACGAATGGTGGCCAGATTACTGTTTGGACTGCCGATACGGCGGTGGAACAAACAAACGGCCGCCGGAATGGCCGATTTAAGTTATTGGTGCTATTTATTCACCCGCTGGAAGACGATGGGAGTGGTGCTGAAGTCGGCGGCTCTGCTGGTCCAGCCCTGGAGTTCCAGGCAGTTGCCGTCATCGTAAACTTTGGCCTTCATCTTCTTGCCCTTGGGAGTAGGCTGTTGTACGTAGCTGTAGGTCATGTCACCTTCCGTCCAAAAGCCATCCTCGATATAGAAACCCGTATCGTATTTGTAGAGGGTCAGCTGAATATCAGAGCCGCTTTTATCGTCCACAGTGTAAGCGAATGAGTAGAAGAAGTGTCGGCCGGAAAGCAGATACCCTGTGCCGTCGCCGCGAAACACCCAGGTGAAGGATTTGATGCCGAAAGAACCGGCGGCACTCTTGTCGACGCCCGTCCAGCGACCTACAATCGGAGACTTTTTGTCCTTTTCCGGTATGCCGTACTTCGGGTCACCATTTTTGCTCGAGAAAGGATCTGATTTCTGCTTGTACCAAGGATAGGTCACGAAGGTGAATGCCCGGTCAAAAACCTTGTTGAAGTCGTCCCAGGAACGAGCGGTAAATTCGATCGTATCGCCCGCCGCGAAGACGCAAAGATAGTCGTAGCCTGTAAACCCATCATTCGACTGATAGTTGGTCAGCCAGTAGTTGAAAGGGTCATAGGCGATTTCTTTCTTGCCGTTCTTGAGTGTCTTGACGGTCCGAAGGTATCCTGTGCCGTCTTGCTTGAAATGGCTTACCTCAGAGATAGAGAAGGGCAGTTCGGCATAAAGTTCAACCTGGTCGTCGATGCCGCTGCCGTTTCCGCCGCCGATGTCGTGATGAAGATGCAACCAGTCACTTTGCCAAGTACCGTCCAGGATGTTTGGTGCTCCTTCAGCACTCTTCACGACTTCGGTACTGATAAGCAGGAGGCAGTTCACGTCACTGACCTCCATGAGAAACTGGAGGTATTCTCCCATGGTGGAGAATACGATTCTCTCGCCCGAAGGTTTGTAGACGCTTCTGATTTCATCATACACGCTACAGATCAGGTGATACACTGTTTCACCGTGCCATTTCATCTGGTATACTTGTGTCGAGGATCCGAGCGCGTACGCCTTGACGGTTTCCCTCAATGTCTCTGGCAGATTCTGGAAGGAGACGTGATTTACGGGGACTGCCCATCTTATATAGCCTACTTCTTGATAAAGACTCGTGATGTCCATTAGCCGCAGGGTCATGTTGCGGTTTTCCACATAGAAGGTTCCAATCTCCACGCCGTAAGATTCCTCAGGAAGAATCGGCATTTCTTTGCCGCCGTTGTTGTTTTCAATCGGTTCACAACCGAAGAGAAGCGCCGTAAGGCAGAACATAAACAATATAAGAGTCTTTTTCATTACCAATAGTTATTTCTCTATAAATGAAAGAATAGCTAGATTCTTGCGTCTCAATCAATAATAATTTTACGATATGTATCCATTTGAGTAATTATTGAATCATCGCAAATATTATTCCAACATCACTAAATTATTAGGAACCCTTTATCGTATGCTCCAGGCCAGTTAAACGTGCGTACTTGGCCATCAAAGGACACCTTAATGTACTTTGACGACACTGATTCAACCACATCTGGAAGAAAGAAGGTAGAATGTAACAGCCATATCAGAGAATTGTTTTGATATGCAAATATAGAGCATGCAAAATAGTTTTGCAAGCACAATCCGCAAGCTGTTTTTAACAATTGACCTTTGTGCCCGGGACGGGAATCGAACCCGTACGGCCATTGCTGGCCACGGGATTTTAAGTCCCGCGTGTCTACCTATTCCACCACCTGGGCGCAGGACTGCGCATAAAGTTGAACGCAGTGCAGCGCAAAGATAGAAATAAATTGATTATTTTCGTATTTTCGGAATCTGTCTTTAACCAAAATAGTATTGACTTTCTCTTAAATTGCTGTAAATTATTTGATTGAAACAAGTTCAGGCTCTCCCTGCCCGGGAAGTGGCTTGAAGATTGTGACCCAGCAGTGGCCGGAGTTGCCTCCTTCATCCAAGGTTCCGTCGCGAAGGCTGTCAAGCGCGCCTTCAAAGCGGCAGTAGAATCTGTAATTCGTCCCGGCAACTACCTGAGTTGAAACGGAAAGCGGGGTGAGTGCCGCTTCACAGGATGAGGTGGCAGAGGTGAACATCGCCAGCTCGTCCTCAGTGAATTCCCGCTGAACGGTATAACCTCCGCAGAGCTGCTGTCTGACAGTGTCGGAGACCTGCTCAAACTGAACGTCCGTCCGACTGTTGTCGCGGTCTTCCATAACTTGCTCATCGCTGATACGTGAACCGCAGCCTGAAAGAGTCAGGACAGACGCGGCAAGCAAAAGTACTTTTCCAAGTGCCATATTCTTTTCAATTTTCTGCAAAAATACTTAAAATGCTTGGATAGAGTCGGAAAAACTGCGACAATTTTGTACATTTACAGAAAAATATCAAGGATTATGAAAAAGCTTTTTATCTCATTTGTCCTCATTCTTGCGGCAGGCAGCCTGATGTCGGCGCAGCCGCAGGGGGCGGATTGCTCGGTTCCGTTCGCATCCTATGACGGCACGGACCTGGAACTGGACATATATTTCCCGACAGACAACAATGCCCGGCACTGGTGCATCATATATTCATACGGCGGAGGCTTCATAAACGACAACCAGCGCACCGGCTCGAATGTCAGATTCTGCCGCCAGCTGGCCGATAGCGGGTATGTGGTGGTCGCTTCCACCTACCGTCTCGGATTGAAAGGTGTCAAGATGAAGAGCAAATTGGGAATGGTGAAGCCGATGAGTGAAGCCATCAATATGGCTTGTGAGGATGTTTTCAAAGCCACCGCCTATGTGCTTGAAAACGCCAGCCGGTTGAGAATACGCCCGGACGGCATAATTCTGTGCGGTTCGAGCGCGGGCGCCATCACCTCTCTTCAGTGTGACTACGAACTGTGCAACCGCACTCCGATTTCCCGCATCCTTCCGGAAGATTTCCACTATGCCGGCATCATATCGTTTGCCGGTGCCGTCTTCTCGCGGGAGGGCAAGTGCGACTACCGTTTTCACGAACCTGCTCCGACCCTGATGTTGCACGGAATGGCGGATAAAATCGTAAACTACGACAAGACGGCTTTTTTCAGGATGCGCCTGAGCGGGTCGAACGACCTTCAGAAGCGCTTCGCAAAATTCGGCTGGAGCCACGAAATCATCCGTTTCGTGGATGAAGGTCACGGTGTTGCGGGGAGAATGTCCGACAATCTGGAAGACGTGCTCTGGTTTATCGAAAATATGGTCAAGAAAGGCAGCAGGTTCCAGATAGACAAGACGGTGAACGACCGCGACAGAGTCCGCTCGAAGTGGGACTCCGCAGGTCTGGACGCGCTCTATTGATTGAAAGAGGGGATAATTTGCCGAAAAAAGATTTAATTACATAAAGATGCTCAAAATAAGTATCTTTGCACTATGAAAAACTTGAAAGGAGATATTTTCGGAGGCATAACGGCCGGTATCGTGGCCTTGCCTCTCGCTTTGGCATTCGGCATTCAGGCATTCAGCGGCGTTCCTGACGGCAGTTCTTTCGGGGCTCTCGCAGGTCTTGTCGGTGCCACGATGCTCGGTTTCTTCGCTGCCCTTTTCGGCGGCACGCCATCTCAGATAAGCGGTCCTACAGGACCGATGACCGTCATTACCGCCTCCCTTCTGGCAGGCGCGTGGAACTCGTATGGCAGCATCAGTACGGTGCTCATAGCAATGTCGCTTGCCGGCATCTTCTGCGGATTGTTCCAGATTCTTTTCGGCGTTCTGAAGATAGGCAAATACATCCGCTACATCCCTTATCCTGTATTGAGCGGCTTTATGAGCGGTATAGGCACCATCATAATCCTTCAGCAGTTATACCCTCTGCTCGGCCTCAAGGCCCCTTCCAGGACTATAGATATGGTGCTTCAGCTCCCTGAGGCCGTCTCTTCCGGGATATCCGCAGCGGCGCTGATTTTCGGCGTATGCACGGTGCTCATCATAGCGTTCTTCCCGAAGGTTACCAAAAAAGTGCCCGCAACCCTCGTGGCACTGATAGCGGTGACTGTCGTGTTCCTGATACTGCCTTACCGGGTACCGGTAATAGGTGAGATACCTTCCGGTTTCCCTCTGCCTTTCTTCCTGAAAGAGAACGTCTCCCTTGAAGGCATCGAGTGGAAGAATATGATTGTCACCGCCATTGTACCAGGCATCACTCTTGCGGGCCTCGGTTCCATCGACACCCTGCTCACGTCGGTGGTTGCGGACAATATAACCCGCACCCGTCACAACAGCAACAAAGAGCTCATCGGACAGGGCATCGGCAATGCTGTGGGAGGTCTCTTCTGCGGCCTTGCAGGCGCAGGTGCCACGATGCGTACGGTAGTGAACGTCCGCACGGGCGGCCGCACCCGCTTGAGCGGTATGATACACGCAATTTTCCTGCTGGCCGTTCTTCTCGGTCTCGGCTCACTGGTCAAATACATCCCTCTTTGCGTACTTGCCGGCATTCTCCTTACGGTAGGTTGGGGCATCATCGATTTCAGGGGCTTCAAGGACATTGCGAAGGTTCCGCGTGAAGACGCCTTCGTGCTCATTGTGGTCTATCTTCTTACAGTATTCGTCGATCTTCTCACGGCCGTTGGCGTCGGTGTGGTACTTTCCTGTGTGATTCTGATGAAACGCAGCAGCGACATCGCCGAGGGCTCATACGAAACTTCCGGCTCCGATGCTGCCGATATGCCTGAAAACTCCAGTGAAGTCAACGTAGGCGGGCCTCTCTTTTTCGGAAGCGTGACCGGTTTCAGCAATGTCGTTCAGAATATACCTGAAGGGACGGCGGCTGTCATCTTCCGTATGGACAAAGTTTCTTATCTGGACCAATCAGGCATATATGCACTGGAAACGGCTGTCAAGGACCAGCTGGCAGCAGGTGCAGCCGTCTATCTGACAGGCCTGAGTGAAAAGAACAGGAAGAAATTGGAAGCAATCGGTATGATTCCGGCCCTTGTCCCGGCTGACCATATCAGGTAGAATGTATTCGTTTCTTATCAGCATAGCGGCTCTTATCGTGGGGTATGTCCTGTACGGACGTATAGCGGAAAGAGTTTTCGGTGCCCGAAAAGACAGAATCACACCGGCCTACGAGAAGTGTGACGGAGTGGATTATATTCCTCTTCCCACCTGGAAGGTCTTCACCATCCAGTTTCTCAACATTGCCGGTACGGGACCGATATTCGGCGCCATAATGGGAGCCAAGTTCGGCCCGGCCTGCTACCTCTGGATTGTTCTGGGCAGCATATTTGCCGGAGCGGTACACGACTACTTCTCCGGAATGCTTTCCCTGCGCTACTACGGCTCCTCGCTCCCCGATATCCTGAGCCACTATCTCGGCGGCAACAAGGTACGCCCCTATATCTCCGTATTCCTGATTCTCTTTATGCTTCTCGTCGGCACCGTCTTCGTTTACAGTCCTGCCATCATTCTGGGCGATATGACGCAGATTATGCCTACCACGGCAGGCTCGATAATGTTCTGGGTTGTGGTGATATTCCTCTATTACGTCGTCGCCACGCTTCTTCCCATAGACAAGTTGATAGGCAGGGTCTATCCCGTTTTTGCAGTCGCATTGATTTTTATGGCGGCAGCTCTTATGGTGGGACTCCTGGTCAGGTGGCCTTCGATTCCGGAACTCTGGGACGGCCTGTACAACAGAGCACCTTCCGTGGGAGTAGAGGGACAGGACATATTTCCGTGTCTGTTCATAACGGTAGCCTGCGGCGCCATCAGCGGTTTTCACGGCACACAGTCTCCGCTTATGGCCCGTTGCCTCAAGAACGAGAAGCACGGCAGGCCGATTTTCTATGGAGCAATGATTATGGAAGGTATGGTAGCCCTCGTATGGGCTGCGGTCAGTTCATATTTCTTCTTTGACGGCGGAATGCAGGAGACGGGTGCCACCGGAGTGCAGGCTCCGTCTGTAGTCACCGCAGTCGCACAGTCGTGGCTCGGCACTCTCGGCGGCATCCTCGCCATTCTCGGAGTGGTAGCGGCACCTGTCACAAGCGGCGACACGACTCTTCGCAGCGCCCGCCTTATATTTTCGGAACTTATTCGGGTGGATCAGAAGTCCTATCGGAACAGGATTCTGGTGGCGCTTCCGCTTTTCAGCGCAGCTATGCTGCTTCTCTGGTTCAATATCGCAGACGAAGACGGGTTCAACGTGATATGGCGCTATTTCGGCTGGATGAATCAGACTCTCGCCAGCTGCACCCTTTGGGCCATTTCAGTATGGCTCGCCCGTCATTCGAAGTATCCTCACTGGCTGATGTCGATGATTCCCGCAATATTTATGACATCCGTCTGTATAACGTACATCTGTGTGGACAGTACAGGCTTCGGCCTCCCTCAGACATGGACTCCGTATATCGCGGTAGCAACGGTGATTGTCTGCGTAGTGGTCGGATTTGGAATAGTCAGGAGAAACAGAGGAATTTACGAAAATTCAATAAATTGAAAGCTATATGAAAAACATTGATTCTTACGATTTTTCAGGAAAGAAAGCCATTGTTCGCGTGGACTTCAATGTCCCGTTGAACGACAAATTCGAAATCACGGATGACACCCGCATCCGCGCTGCAGTCCCTACATTGAAGAAAGTTCTCGAAAAGGGAGGCGCCCTCATCATAATGTCGCATCTGGGCCGTCCTACAGGCCCGGCAGAGAAATACTCGCTCAGGCACATCGTACGCCGTGTCGAGGAACTTCTCGGCACCGGGGTCCAGTTTGCGCCTGACTGTCAGAAGGCTCAGTCGCAGGCGGCGGCTCTGCGCAGCGGTGAAGTGCTGCTTCTTGAAAATCTCCGCTTCTATGCAGAAGAGGAAGGCAAGCCTCGCAATCTGGCCGAAGACGCATCCGAGCAGGAGAAGAAGGAAGCCAAGGCTGCGGTCAAGGCAAGCCAGAAAGAATTTACGAAAGTTCTTGCATCGTATGCAGACTGTTATATCAATGATGCATTCGGCACAGCCCACCGTGCCCACGCGTCCACGGCGCTGATTGCTTCCTATTTCCCTGAGGACAAGATGTTCGGCTATCTTATGGAGGGCGAAATCAACGCCATCGACAATGTCCTCAAGAATGCCAGGCGTCCTCTTACCGCCATTATCGGCGGCAGCAAGGTCTCTTCGAAACTTGAAGTGCTGAAGAATCTTGTAGGAAAGGTGGATAACCTGATCATCGGAGGAGGTATGGGCTACACTTTCGTAAAGGCTCAGGGCGGCCGCATCGGAAACTCCCTCCACGAAGACGACCTTATTCCTGCAGCTCTCGAAATTCTCGAAACTGCACGCGAGAAGGGTGTGAACGTATCGCTTTCAGTCGAGACCAAGGTGGCTGACAGCTACTCCAACGATGCTGCCACACAGTTTGTCTCAACTTTCAACATCCCTGACGGATGGGAAGGTATGGATGCCGGCCCCGCTTCCATTGCAATGTGGAAGAAGATAATTCTCGATTCCAAGACTGTCCTCTGGAATGGTCCTGTCGGCGTTTTCGAGATGGACAATTTTGCCGGAGGCACACTTGAGATAGCAAAGACTCTTGCCGAGGCGACAGCCGGCGGTACATACACCCTCGTAGGAGGAGGAGACTCCGTTGCCGCCGTCAACCGTATGGGCTTCGCCGACAAGGTCAGCTACGTTTCAACCGGCGGCGGCGCGATGCTCGAAGCCATCGAAGGCAAGGAACTGCCGGGAATTGCTGCTATTAAAAACTAATTTTCCGAAGATATGAAAAAAATACGTTATCTTACGTTATTGTGCATCGCAACCGGTCTGGTTGCGCTTTCCTGCACCCAGAAATCCGCTGAACCGACAGTTGTCTGTGAAAACGGACAGTTCGTAGGGTACGTTGAAGATAACGGAGTGTTCGCTTTCAAGGGCATTCCTTTCGCAAAAGCTCCTGTAGGAGAACTCAGATGGAAGGCTCCGCAGCCTGTAGAGGCCTCCGATGAGGTTTTTGAGGCAAAGACCAACGCTCTTCCGGGACTCCAGTCCTATGACGAGGGTGAGGTCGCAAGCCACGGCAATCTGAGCGAGGACTGCCTTTATCTGAATGTCTGGACAAAAGACCTTCAGATGCAGGAAGGCCGTCCGGTGATGGTATGGTTCCACGGAGGCTCTTACGGTTGGGGCGGCACCATCGACCCTCTCTATGAAGGCAAATACCTAGTTGCAGAATATCCTGACGTTGTGCTCGTTTCCGTCGAATACAGAGTCAACGCAATGGGATTCATCGATTTCATTGACGTTCCGGGAGGAGAGGCTTTCCCTGACGCTCCATATCTCGGAATACTTGACCAGCAGCAGGCTCTCCGCTGGATTCAGAAGAATATCAGCTCATTCGGCGGCGACCCGGCCAACGTGACCATCTTCGGAGAGTCCGCAGGTGGCGGTTCTGTCAGCGCCCATCTGATTGCAAAGGGCTCTGAAGGGTTGTTCCGCAGGGCGATACCTATGTCGGGTGAAATATGTCTGGAGCATACACCTGACAATTACAAGACCAACGGACAGGCTGCAAAACTGCTTGCCGCAACCGGCTGCAAGGATATGGACGGCCTGATGGCTCTTTCTGCAGACGAGATTCTTAAGGCTCTGAACACGGAAGCCGGTGGAAGAAGTGCCGAAGGCGTTGGAGGTCACGTTGGAGATTTCAACAACTGGCCTATGCGCAGTGACGAAAGGAGCATACTCCCTTCAGACGGCTACAAGGCCATCCTTGAAGGAAAATCAAAAGACGTGGACGTGATGATAGGCACAGTGGCCGATGAAATCAGATATTGGGCCCATCTTCAGTACGATCCTACGGATGAGGTCGGCCCTCTTGCTTTCTATTATGAATGGGCAAAGGATAAGGTGGAAGGAATCAAGAAGATAGGAGGTCCGGAGACAGCCCGCCGCATAGATGAGAGCCTCAAAGTCATCGATCCCGACAGCGACGAGTGGGACGCAAAACATCCCGGCATCTGGAAATACACTCAGATACTGACCGAATACAATTTCCGTCTTGGCAGCATTACGATTGCCCAGAATCACGCTGAGGCTGGTGGAAACGGAAAGACCTATATGTACGTTTTCGGCAAGGGATATGAAAAGGGCGCTATCCAGGGCGAGGACTATATGAAGGCCTGCCACGCCTGTGAGCTAACCTACGCATTCAACAATCTCGTATATGAGAGTGGCGCTCCGTTCGATCCGGTTCTAACCAAACGCTTCAGCAACATCTTCGTGAATTTTGCCCGCACAGGCAATCCGAGCATAGAAGGGGTGGAGATCCCGCAGTATGATGCAACCGACAGAAGCACTCTCATCATAGATCGCAGCGGAGAAATTTACGTGGAGAAGAATCCTCTTCCGAAGGAAACGGGACTCCTTCTTCCTACATACTACGACTTTTTCCTGAAAAAATAATAAAACGAGATGATAATGAGAAGATTTCTATTCATTTGTCTGGCTCTGTCACTTATGCTGACATCCTGCAACAAGGCGGACAGAGTATTTGTCAATGCCAAGGTCTATTCGATAAGCCTTGATGACAAGGTGACTCACGCAGAGGCGGTTGCCGTCTCTGATGGCAAAATTGTCTATGTCGGGGACGAAGCCGGAGTTCAGAAATATATAGGAAAGAATACGCAGGTCACAGACTGCGGAGGCAATACTCTTATGCCCGCATTCAACGACGGCCATATGCACTTCTCCGTTGCGGTGCGCCGCTTCGGTGTCGCCGATTTGAATTTCACTCCGGAGCAGGGTACCACTCCTGCCGAGGTGGTGAAGGAGATTCAGCGCAGGGTCAAGGAATTTGCCGATGCTCACCCTCAGGATCCCGTAGTGCACGGAAGCGGATGGGACAGAGCCTGGTTCTTTGGAGGTGCTGATGGTCCTGCCTATAAGTTCACCCGTCACGACATCGATGCAGTGGTGAGTGACCGTCCTGTAGTGCTTGAAAGCTACTGCGGCCACGCAGCAATGTTCAACACCAAGGCTCTCGAACTTGCCGGTGTGCTTTCTGCCGACACTCCGGAGCCTAAGGCCGGTGTTCTGCGCAGAGGCGCTGACGGCATCCCTGACGGCTATGTTCAGGAACCTGTGCTGATGGCCCCGCTTTGCGCCGCTATTCCGAACTTCAACTTCACTGACCGGCAGAATATAGACGGTATGCTCGCCGCTCAGGATATGTTCCTTACCAAGGGATATGCTCTGGTGACAGATTGTATGAAGACTGAGGGAGCATACGAGGCTATGAAGAAAATAGCCGAAGACGGTTCCCTGAAGATGCGTACAAGCGCCACATTCCTCATTATGGATGCAACCCGCGAAGAGGATATGCAGTTTGCCATAGACCACCGCAACGATTTCAACGTGGGCGATATTCTGACCATCAACACCGTAAAATATTTCGTTGACGGAATGCCCGCGCCTCTTGAGCCGTTCACATCGGAATATCTCAAGGAAAACGGTTTGCCTGAAGATTATGTGGAGCCGCTTCTGTGGAATGAAGAGAATCTTGCACAGTCTTTCAAGCAGGCGGTTGAAGCCGGCTTCAACATCCATATTCACACGATGGGAGACAGGGCTCAGAGAGTGGTTGTCTCTGACCTTATAGAAGCGCAGAAACTCGACCCTCAGCACAAACTCCGCAACGTCATCGCCCACAATATGCTTGTGGACCCTGCCGACATAAAGCTTATGGGCGAAAATGGAATAATCGCCAACGTCCAGCCGCTGTGGATGAACTACAATATCGTCAACGATGCCGGTATGGAACATATTTTCGGCCCCGAGAGGCATAAAAGGTTCTATCCGTTCAAGAGTTTCATAGATGCCGGTGTGGTATGCGCCAACGGAACTGATTTCTCGGTCAATCTTCCGGACCCGTTCGCAGCCATTCAGATTGCAATGACCCGCAAGGTTGTGCCGACCGACAAAGCGTGGTACGACAGATGCAAGGATATTCCTGCCATGAATCCGGCAGAGTGCGTGAGCTTGAACGACATAGTTAAGGCACTTACCGTCAATGTGGCTTATCAGCTTCATATGGAGGATCTTACCGGCTCCGTTGAAGTCGGCAAGTCCGCCGAGATAATTATTCTTGACGGAGACCTGGAGAGTACTCCGATAGAGGAAATCTGCAAACTCAATGTAGTTGAAACAATCATCAAAGGAAAAACAGAATATAAAGCAACGTCGGTGACAAAAATCACCGACTATCTCTACGAATATGAAGCAGACGGCTACGGCACCGAAGCTCCAACTTCCATTATCACAGATGATGGGCGTGTGGCATGGGCCTGCAGTGCAGTCAGAAACGGTAATTTCTATGGAAGAAATCTTGACCTGGGCATCAGTGAGAACTGCGAATTTGTAATCAGGACCAAAGCCACAGCAGAGCGCAAGCATGCATCTATCGGCGTGGCAAATACAAGTCTTTCAACCATCACCAATGAAACGGTGGAGGCCGGACTCGGCGAGGACCTTCTCAATTACATTCCGTGGTTGACGATGGACGGTGTCAATGATGCCGGACTTGTATGCAACATCAACGTGGTGAATATGTCCGATATTGACCTCAACAGGCACACCCACACAAATCCGGGGAAACCGCAGATTATGGTGATGTATCTCGTTCGCGCACTGCTCGACAATTGTGGCAGTGTAGCCGAGGCCAAGGAATTCATTGCCGCTCACGACATAACTCAGATGCCGGAGGACGTTGCCGCAGGATGGGACGGCCATATAATGATTGCAGACAAGGAATCGACAGTCGTTGTGGAATTTACCGGTGAAGAAGGTTCAGAGGTCAAGTATGTCGATACAGAGATAATGACCAATTTCTACAACCACCAGTATGCCGCTGAGGGAGTATTTCCTCCTCACGGCTGCGGCGTTGAAAGATACCGCATCCTGAAAGACAACTATGATACTTCCGGCTCGATGGAAGGAATGTGGGAGCTTCTGAAAAAAGTGCAATATACCCAGTCCTACACTGAATCGACCGAACCTTTCTGGTGTTCGGAGCACATAGACGCTGTCGAGGGTGGTGACATTACCTGGACAAAGGAACAGCTTCTGGCCGAGGAGAAAATTCAGAAGATAATGGAGGCCTATAAGGTTTACGAGCAGACCGGCCGGTATGATCCTGCGGACGGAATGTGGTTCACCGCTCACAACAGCACCTACGACATCGCCGGCAGGACACTCTGGGTGACCATCCGCGAGAAATATGACACTCATTACGAGTTCAAGCTGTAAAGCATTACGTATCTGAAATCCGCCCGGCGGACAGTGGAGAAATTTCCAGTCACACAACGTCTATTCGTCCGTTGTGACTGGAAATACCTTCTTGCCTTCAAAATATGTTGCGGCAGTCTTGGCCGGATGTCAGAGCAATAAAATGGCATAATATTGTCCGAATGGGGGATTACGGACAATTTTCCGGCAGATAATTGCGTTTTTACAACAATATTCCTCAAAAACGCAAAAAATCGTCGAAAAATTGCGCTCGTGAGGTAATTTCAGCAATTTTGGGGCAAAATATTGTCCTGACGTTGGACTGCTCAAAACAGACATCGGTATTTGGATGTTATAGCGTACGTTGTGATTCATCCGTCTGCGAGGATGAAAGCAGTACGCATTATCTTGACGCTCCGGCCACGAAAACAGCATCAAAGCGTGGCCGGGAGGAAAGATACTGTTTCTCAGGACTTCGCGCTTCGCGCTCATCCCACCGCTCGCTACACTCGCGGTCCCCCCGCTATCAAGCGCGGGTGCTTAGG
>JAGHST010000020.1 GCA_018065695.1 Candidatus Cacconaster caballi
CCTTCCGTGCACAGTTGCGTGGAGTAAGCGATCTCCCTTTCTTTATGTTCAGACTAAGCAAAATCTTTGGATAGTCTCACACGGAACTTTGCAGGTGAGCCAAAAAATTCGTATATTTGCAGTCCCTGTTGCGCGGGTGGCGAAATGGTAGACGCGCTAGTTTCAGGAGCTAGTGGGGTAAAACCTGTGTGAGTTCGAGTCTCATCTCGCGCACGATTTTAAGAGCCAAAGTATTGAATTTCAATGCCTTGGCTCTTTTCTTATAAAATTTTGTCGAGTTTTTGCCGACTTACGGGTTGGCAAAACTTTCAGGTGAAATCTCCTTTTCCGGAGAATGGGAATCTGAGCCGTGTGCAACGTATGGCTCGCATCTGTGCACTATCAGCCTACGAGGACCTTGTCGATGTTGCGGGTAGCGGAGTCAAAATTGATGCCGAGTCGGATGATTTGCTGGCCCTCGATTTCGAAAGGCAGGGTGTAGTTCTTGTCCTGAATCTGCGCCAGGGCCTCCTCGGCGGTGCCGTTGAGCTTGAATTCAAGCACGTAGCAGAACTTCGGGGTCTTTACCACCATATCGATACGTCCCTCGCTGGTGCGGTATTCGGCCTGAGTGTAGAAGCCCATAAGTTTGAAAAGGAGCCAGATAACGTTGCGGTAGTGGGTTTCCATATTGCGGATTATCTCGTAGGGGGTGTCGGCGAAGAGCGAACGCAGACGCTTTATGAACTGCTCCGTGTTGCCGGACCTCACATCTTCCACGAAGTTGTTTATCAGAAATGGCGACCGGTTCTCCTCTCGATGAATATAGTTGGGCATCAGATATTTGGTGAACCCCTCCTCTACTTCTGCATTGGGAAACCCCAGAGTGTAGGTTCCGAATTCAGGGTCAAATCCCTTGATGGTGAGGTATCCGCTCTGATAAACTACTGGAATGGGGTTGTTCGAAGTCGAATCGATGCTGTTCAGCTCATCGGCGTCGGCCTTTACGCGCGACATCTCCTCAAGGTCATAATCGCGCTCCTGGAGAAGCTGTACAAGATAGGTCGGAGTGCCGGTCTCGAACCAATAGCTGCCGAACTTCTTTTTGTAAAATGCGTTGAGCAGGCTGAACGGATTATAGACACCGGGAACCGAGTCTTCAAAATGATATCCGTCATACTTTTCCCGGAGCCTTTCCAGACACTTGTCTTCCGTTATGCCGTTTCTTTCGGCCAGCTGGCTGATCTCCGGAACGAACTGAGTGCGCAGTTCCTCTTCAGTGATGCCGCAGATGTCATAATAATCGGCATCCATCGATATGTCGTTGAGGTTGTTCAGGTCGGAAAAGACGCTCACCTTACCGAACTTCGTCACTCCCGTCAGAAGCGCGAACTTGATGCAGCCGTCCATCGACTTGAGCGCTCCGTAGAAGCCCTTCAGCGTGGCGCGGTAAGCATCCTGCAGTTCCGGATTACCGATGGCCTGAAGCATAGGCTTGTCGTACTCATCGACAAGAATCACCACCTTGCGGCCGGTCTTTTCATAGGCGCGGCGGATGACATTCTCAAAACGCATCCCAAAAGTGAGGTCCGGACGGGAGCATCCGTATTGTTCCTCCCATTGATTCAACGATTCTCCAAGCTTCTGTTCCAAAACCTCAGGAGTATCATATTTGTTCGTATTCAAATCCAGATGAAGCACCGGATGTTCTATCCACTCCTTCTCCAACTTCTCAATCTCCAGACCTTCGAAAAGGTCCTTCCTGCCGCTGAAATACGAATGAATCGTGCTTATCAGAAGCGATTTTCCGAACCTGCGGGGGCGTGACAGGAAATAATAACGCCCTGTCGTGACAAGCTTGTATATCAACTGCGTCTTGTCAACGTAAAGATAGCCGTCAGCCCTAAGGCTCTCGAAGTTCTGTATGCCGATGGGCAGGTTGCGGAGTGTGGTCTGTGCTTCCATAAGCGACGAAAAGTAAGCCTCCGACGAAATGCATATTGTAGCCTGGCGTGAGCCGGGCTACCTTTGCAAAAAATCGAGATCTTATGATGACACGAGAGGAAATCGCTGCGATCGACAGGGAATGCGAGGAGCAGCATATCAGCCAGCAGGACTATCTGGAGAGTCACGGAATAGCGAGACATCAGTACTACCGGTGGAAGCGCCGGTATCGTGAGGAGGACGAACAATCGCAGGTCCCTGCCGGGTTCGTCCCGATGATGCCGGGTGCGGCTACATCCCAGCCGTTTCCCGCACATAAATCCAGAGGGAAGCAGCAGAAGTCACAAGATCAGGAAAGCTTCCTGACAGTAGAGATCCGCACGTCCTGCGGTTCGGCAATGCGCATCCAGGGGAATATGACCGCAGCGCACCTGCGCGAGATAATATCGGCAAGCAATGTTTAGTTTGGACGGTGGTGTAAAGTACTGGTTGTACAACAAGCCTGTGGACATGCGTAAGAGCTTCAACGGCCTGAGCGGCATCGTGACCAACG